>CAYFOO010000103.1:0-1602 GCA_964344775.1 uncultured Candidatus Peribacteria bacterium | reverse complement strand
AAAAAAATTGAGCGACTGGGCCAGGGAAGAGGAACAGTGTATCGGAAAGTATAAACTTAAGACCTAATTTTTTCACTATAATTCGTTATAGTTGAGGTGGTGCATTATGGACAAAGGTGAGACAAGGTGTATTGGAAAGGAGAATTTTTAAACCAAAGCTATTATGAATGATATCGTTATCAAACCATCTACCATCGGGCAATTTTCCAACGGAAAAGGAGTTTGTTCACACACAAAGGTTAACCAAGTGGATAGAACTGTCTTTGAAAAACATTATGATGAATGTGCTGAAAAATGGAAGTGGCGGTCAAAATACAAGTGGAAAATGGAGCTGGGAGAATGGCAAAAAATTGTTCCAGAAAAGAAGAAGGGCGATGATGGTTTGTATTTTTAAGTTTCATGAAAATTTCACTCAAAAACTTCGAAGAATATATTGAAGAAAAAATCCTTAAGCGCGGATTAGATTATTTTGAATCAGGAATGGTTGAAGATCTAAGGGTTTGTGAAAATAGCTTTTTCCAGGCTTATGTTGAAGGAACTCAACCTTATGAAGTAGAAATTCAGATTATTCATGGGAAAATACAAAGTCATAAATGTGACTGTCCATATGATTGGGGAGAATATTGTAAACATGAGGTCGCGGTATTATATGCTCTTCGAGATTGGTTTGCCGAAAATTACGTACGGCGAAAGCCAATAGAGAAAACTACTACACAAGAACTTCAAGAATTACTTAAAAATGCAAATGATGAGCAGCTTCGAAAATTTGTTTTGTACCAAGCTCGGCATGATTACAATTTTCGATATGATTTACTGGAACATTTTGGAGGAAAAAGAAGAAAATATTTTGAAGATGAAGAAGGTTCTTGAAATTACACTTAGTGCCCCTTCGCCATAGCTACACGGGTCTATCAGACTTCTTTTTCACCGATACAATCCACCAAAGCACACAGAAAAAACGGGTCTAGTACTCTTGGAACGCCTGCTCTTGGCTGGCTAAATGAATCTATTTTCAAACCCTTCCTTGATTTCTATAATTCCAATCGAAATGCTGGAAAATTAATCGAAACATATTGTTCCGAAATTCAAACAATCCTTTTAAATCCACATAAAAACAGCCTTGAAGTAATTTTTTAGTTTGTAATGGAAAAGGGATTTCAAACAACACAACAAAGATATGCTAAAATTAAAGACACATGAGGTACAATTATTTAAAATGGAAAATCGAATTTTTTGGCTCAAAACACACCAATTTGTCAGATTTTCTTCGTGAAAAAAAGGGGCAACCATTAGGGGGATTTGGGGGCAATTCAAGGAAGCATTTTCGAGGGTGGGCAAAGGAAAAGAAAATGTTTTTGAAAGAAATAAGGGATAGGGCAAGAATAATCGTTGCAGTTGAAAATGCTAAATATTGGAAAGATGTACTTGCCCAAGTCAAGACAGCCCGTATAAATGGGATTTGTGCCCTTTGTTCACTTTTGTGTGACCATAAAGAGTTGAAGTATTTAGCTGAAAATGATATTACAACTTTGATTTCGATTCTTTCATACTTAAGGAAACTCTGTGAAAGTCGTTTATAGCGAGTGTGTAAGGATTTTAGCT
>CAYFOO010000102.1:0-1619 GCA_964344775.1 uncultured Candidatus Peribacteria bacterium | reverse complement strand
CCCTTCTCCACTGTTTTACATAACTTTTTGCCCCAAATTGTTTGAATATCCAACATTAGACAAATAATGTAGTTTATTATTTTAAGCATGGATGGTTGTCCAGATCCAGTCAAAGATGACGAAAATCCAAAACTAGAAGACGAGGGTTCTAGTTGTGAAAGATTTTCAAGAATAGTTGAAAATACAGTCGTCGAAATAGGTATCCGAAATCGACTAGTCTTAGATTTATTGCGAGTAGAAGAAGAACTTGGGCGGGAACTGACAAAAACAGAAATCATCTACCACCTGCACTTCTGGGTACAACATCTGAGAAAAACTGGCCCCGAACATCAACTGCGTTTTGATGTAATGGAACAGGTTTTTTATGAAAGAGCGGAAAGACCCGCTCCAGTTTATCTCCCTGATGGAACAACGATGGAAGTAGACGTCATGCAAGGTCTCGCTCATTTTGTTCAAAACCTGAGAGAAGTGGCCACACAATTTGCCGGACGAAAAGAGGAAATCCTAAAAGCTCTGTCTACTGGGTCTTTGCTCATTGTCTCCAATCATGTTACTTGGCTCAATCTTCCTATTATCATCGTTGCCATGAATCTCGCTTTTGGAGATGAGCCAGACTTTGAAAGTGATGATTTTAAAAACTTTCTGGATAGATTTCATACCATCATCGGTCCAGCACTCACTACTTACGATCAGGGATTTTTAGCGATAAACACCCTCTCAAATATACTTAAAACCATTCCCCAGACAGCCAATGGACAGATCCCCGAACTGGAAGCAGAACAAACTGCTATAGGAAGACAATTTTTGCGAAAAACTACACGACGAGCAGCAAAAAATACTGGAAACATCATCCTGCTCTCCCCTTCCGGAACCACGGACAAAGTAACTGATGAGGGAAAAATAGAAATGCAAAAACCGAGTGATACCACCCTAAGATTGATCACCAATCTAAATAAAAATGCTTCCCTTGCAGTAGTTGGCACCAACGATCTCGATATTTTTGCCGATCGCCAACTAAAGCCAGAAGGAGGAAACGAACACCTACGTATCGGCACCATACATACCCCCGGATCCATCGAAGATCCTGAAGCAGTCATGAGAGAACTGGCCAGTCTGGTGGTGGATAAAAGTGGCGAAACAATCGGAACAAGAGCGTCTTAAAAAAATCCGCGACAAGCCCACTGGGCTCACCGCGGTGGATCGGAAGTAGTAAGACTGCTGGGAGAGGTAGCTTTTTCGACGAGTTCCAATTGACGACGTTTTCCCTGCAAAGTTTTCGACAATTTCTGATTGTACCGCCGCATCTCTTCGATGTTTTTTTCTTGTTGGGCCCAGTGGATATCCAAAGCATCCAGGTTGTCCTGGAGCTGGGCTTTGATTTCTTGTGTTTTGCACTCGGCCCACCATCCCCAAGGAGATGGAATCAAAGGCAGAGCTGCCATCCCCGCTCCAAAAAGCAGGGCAAAAATTATTGAGGCTACAAATACACGCACCACACCCTCCTCTATTCAGGTTTCCAATCGGTGTAAAAGATCGAACTCACAATATTATTATTTTAAAAGATGTAAGGATTAGTAACAAAATAACTTCCCACAAAGAATAAAAAAAAGTATACTGAG
>CAYFOO010000101.1:0-1698 GCA_964344775.1 uncultured Candidatus Peribacteria bacterium | reverse complement strand
GCTCATTATTTCACCCTATTGCTCTATTTGCAACATGTTTCGTACACTCGTGTGTACAACTGGGAGTCTGTATAGGTTTATATAAAAAAGAACCAAAAAATAATTTGACATACGTGAGACTATATGTCACAAAAACCTCAGTAAATTCTAATAATTACAAATGAGTAATACAGAAAAACTATCGACTGCATCTGAGGAAAAGGGATTACTCCCTTCTTCACATTTCCGAGAGCGAGTTTTTTGGGTAGTTGCAATAGGAATTATATTATCAGTAACACCGAACAAAATAGCTTCAGCCTGTGAAGGTGTCCTCTGCAAAGAACCACCACTAAGAATAACAATCCGACCAATTAAAACTCCTGCAGCTTCTTGGAGAAGAATAGATCCTACTGAAAGACTTGATCATTCAAATAAAACAACGGAAGGATATTTACCATATCCTACCCCACCCTTATCTTCTCATTCCCCCGTAACAATTAGTCCTGGAAGTCTGCCTTACAGAAAAATAATTACTTCTACAGGGGCAACGATTTCTGGAAATTTTATTCACAGAGAAACACCTACTCCTGGGGGAGGTCTCATTCAAGAGACCATAGGAGAAAACATCATAATACAAGGAGGTAGTGGAGCTCTTAATACCTGGCCTTAATCTTTTTCGACAAAGTTAGAAAACTTCGCCTGCGGTTGTGCTGCACAAGAAGACAGGCAGGAGTAACTTTGTAAGTTGCTCCAAAACGTTCCGAGAGTGCACAATCGAACCAACCGTATTTCAAGCCATCATCCTACGTTAGTTTAAAATCGAACATCCAAACTACGGCCGACAGGGGAGTTTTAAAATAGCCGATATTTTCCAAACAAATACAAAAGCTACCGATACACCTTCGAACGATGTTCAACATGCACGATATAAATTGTATCTTTTTCTTTTTCCTGAAACAAAATCCTATAACTTCCCACTCGTATTTTTTGATAATTAGCCAATGGTTTGTGCAAAAAAATACCTTTAATTTTTCCGGCCGCTAAGGATTCAATTTTTGATTTAAACCGACGTTTGATCGGATCATCTAACTTTCGGATGAATTTCTTGGCCTCTGGAGCATATAAAACCGTCTTCATTTTTAAGAAAAAACATCTTCATGCGTATGCACATTGCCCTTTTTCCAGGCTTCTTCTGCGGCAATCAACGCCTGAACCGATTCTTCGTTCGAAAGGGTCTGTATCGTTTCTTCATAGGATTCAATCTCTTGAGGAGAAACAACCGTAGCTTTGGCCTCTCCATTGACGGTAATAATCACCTGCTCAAAGTTTTCGTCCACATCTTTGATAATCTGAGGGAGCTGACTGCGGAAGTGAGACAAAGAAAAAGTATTCATTTCTTATGTACAAAATTATGTACATTCTATGCGAGATCGACAAAAAAAGCAAGCTTTTTTCTGATTTTTTGTACCAAAAAGTTGAATTTTACGTTCAATTTAATAAAGTCCCACCTAGCCACTCCGGGATCGTCTAGTGGTAGGACTACGGGTTCTGATCCCGTCAACCTAGGTTCGAATCCTAGTCCCGGAGCCAGAAAAATGCCGGCAATCTTTAGATTGTTGGTATTTTTCTGATTTTTAAAAGGATTTGAACCAAAATAAAGTTTGACCGAGAACCTTATTTTACCAAAATCCCTCAAGTATTTTTAAAAGTCGAACATTA
>CAYFOO010000100.1:0-2062 GCA_964344775.1 uncultured Candidatus Peribacteria bacterium | reverse complement strand
CTTAGTTTGAGATGTTCTGTTTCTGGACCAATTGGTACATCATTAATATATCCCTCAACTTGTAGATCGTCAGAGATTACAAATGTGTTCAAAAGATTGTCCCAGGAAATACTCTCTAAACTGGCTCCAAAAATAAAAGAAAGTAGATCATCTCCATCTTCGTTTGAATCAAGTTTGAAAGTAGGTTCGTAGGTCCCCTCTGGTACAGCGGATTCAAAAAGTTGTGCATCGCTATCAAGATAGGGGATTTGGTTTACTTCATATCCGGCTTCTCGGTGATCGAGTCGATCTGCATTTTTTGAAAAAGGAACAGTTCCCACTACCATTCGATCATAAGCATCGGTAGTATAGTCTGTATCAATAAGTTCATAGCTCCCATCACCCACACCGTTTACTTTTACTTCAATCTGAAGAAAGAGATCTTGATCATTTTCTTCAAAAATTGAGTAAGGAATACTGTTGCCATTTCCTACTTTGAGAGAAAATTTTCCAGCTGGCGTGACGTCGTAATATTGAACTTCTTGCCATCCCAGGTAGTTGGGAGCATTGGTATCAATGATTCCATTCACAACATCTGTGTCTACAGCATCGACACTTTTCCAGAAACTAAATCGGAAATTGTGTGGTCCCGTAATTGGGTTTCCGCTGGTGTCATAGAGACTGCCTTCGTAGAGAAGAAATGGGGGAGTGGTTAATTCTGCTTTTGCCACGTCTGAACAAAAAATTTGTCCAGAAATGAGCAGGGCCACAAAAACGGAAGCGATTTTTCTAACTTTCCACATGTTTATGGGGGGGTTATTTGTTAGTCGATTATTTTTTAACATCTGATAGATGTTTCTAATGGCACCAAAATTCATAACGAAAAAGAACAGATTTATGTGTGCTAACACCAAAAGAACAATGATCCACAGAGTCATTCGGTCTTGTGATGCTTGATATTTTTTTTGGTGGTATTCAAATCGGTTTTTGGTCACAAATTCTGGATTTACATTTTTTTCAAAGTTACTACCCGTAAAAGCATCTGCTACAAAATCAGAAATAATTCCCGTAGACGGCAACTTTGGTGCCGCTGGTCGCATAGGTTCTTCTGGCTCTGGCGTTGGTTTTGGTGCTGAAGGTCGAAATGGTGGTTCAGGCTCTTCTGGAGGTTCTGGCGTTTCAAAACAATGTGGTCCTCGACAAACAGGTGGACGAGGATTACATTTTGCTCCTCTACATCGAGGTGGTGGACTACAGTTTGGTCCGCTACAGCTGGGTGGTGGGGGAGGGGGAGGAGGCAAGATTATCAGTTGTGCATCGATCCCTGCGATTGATCGTAGGTTGGAATTAGCCAAAAAATTTCGAGATTCTCCGCCACTGGCTGGCCGCAGGTCTGCATCTGCCTGAAAAACTCCATAAGTTGTGTCCGAAAAAGTTATCGGAAGGGCGATCAATAAGCCCAAAATCAAGTTTCGTAGTCGGTATATATTTTTAGCCATCCGGTTATTATACCACAAAAAAAACATTTCTCCAAATAAAAAAATGCTCGGAAGCCAGTCTGGGAGTGGTTTAATTTAATTTTCAATATTTGCAAAAAAAGTCAAATAACTGAATTTTAAGTACAACAAAATTCGGGAATTCGGGTTTGTTTTTAGTAAAAATTAAGCATCGAGAACAGTTCCTACCCCCTCCTGCGTTCCTTTTTTATTTTTGATATAGGTTTTTAGGCGATCTATTAATTCCTCAAAGGAAAGTTGTTCTATCATCCTCCATCCTGTGTATAAGCGGACTTTGAATCGGAAAATTAGTAAATCTTTTATTTGATTTTCTTGTAAAATATCTAAATCGAGTGACTCGATTTCTTCTGCGATTTTTGGTTTAATGATTGTTTCTAATTCTTCCATAGTGGGGGCCCTGTCTTCATCTACATTTATTCCGCATTGGTCCATAATTACCTGCATGATTTTTCTCGGAGGAATCTTTTTTTCATTGTCATTGGCGGCAGCTGAAACTTCTATCATCTTTATTTTTTTATACTAAGCCGCTTTAATAATTTGGAATTTTTGCGAAATAAGAGATTTTA
>CAYFOO010000099.1:0-2370 GCA_964344775.1 uncultured Candidatus Peribacteria bacterium | reverse complement strand
AGATTCAAATGGCTCTATAAAAAGCTTTTTTTAGATACATCATAAACCCCTCATGATAGGCACAAACTATCGATATTGTAAAAGAGCAAACTTAAGCAGAACTACATATAACAAAAAAATACAAATTTGTCAAATTATTTTTTAATAAAACTCGAAAAAGTCAACTTTTCGTGACATTTGATATTTTCTTTTGCTCCATCACTAGGATTTAGAACAAAAACGACTATTTTTTATTACTTGTTTTGCTTTTTTCCCTTTTTTTTACGATAGGCAATAACTCTGCATAGTTATCAAAATATCCCCAGGTCTTCCCGTTATCAAAAGAGATTTTGTATTGTAATCCATTCCAGTCCCCCCAGCTTCTGGTTTCATTCAGATCTTGTTGATTACTGCGTTCTATTTTTAAATCAGGTCCTATATCTAAATGCAAAAAAGCCTCAGCTAGTTCAATTGGAATAGGTTCTTTTTTTAGTTCTCTGGGAGCATTTTTATTGTTTAAAAAGTCAAAAAATCTATCTAATGGTGAATATACTTTGGTCTTTTTTTTACCCTCTCTTTTCTCAGTGGCTTCCATTTTTTGTCGGAGAAGGCCTCCCAAGAGTTCGCCAAAACGAACCGAATGATTTTTTTCCCCTTTCCCTTGCAAAACATATCGATGGGATATATCTACCTGAGGATTTTCTTTTACTACAAATTTAGAAGAAGTGGTCACTTTATTTTTAGAGGATGGTTTTGGAGGGAAAGACAAAGGCACGCCAGTAGGCCAGAGATTGGCGGTATAACCTAGAACTAATTTTTTTACAGCTTCAATTTCTTCTTCGATTGTTTCTTTTGCCATTGCAAGCTCTTGCTTTTTTGATTCGTATCCTTGCACTATGGTTTCTACAGCCGTTATCTCTTGAGGTTCTACAAGTGATTGAATGTCTGCATTCTTTAATTCTTGAATAGCTGTATTTAATGCTTCTATCGTAGTTTTTGTAGCCTCATATCTGTCTTTTAGCCCAGGATACTTTTCAAGCGCATAGATTTGTTCGGAGGCTTGTGGACTTAAATTATTAATCCAATCTGGAAGCTCAAAATCTTTTAAATCAATCGGTGATAATTTTTGGATTCTTCTTGGGAGAGATTCCTTTCGTTTTTCCAATCTTTTAGATTCTATTTCCGCTTCAAACGCTTCTTTTTCTCCATTAAAAGCATTGGCCTTTGTTTTTAAGCTATTTATGGCATCGCGAATATCCGTAAAATCATGATCATCCGCAGGATGTTTTTTTATCTTTTGGAAAATAATTTGTTTCCCAATGGCCAATGCATGGCATTTTCTTATTAACAGATTATATCTACCAGTAAATTCTGGGAATTCTTGAGATGGATCAGATGGTTCTGTAATAGAGATTGCATTCAGTTTTTTAGTATATTTTCTTATGGCATCTGGAATAATGGTTTCTATGGCTCTCCCTTCTGGGGGACGAATTTGTTGCACTTGACCTGTTTCTTGTTGTTTTTCTTTTTTTGCTGGTGGTTTTTGAGAGCTTGGTTTCTCTGTTTGAGATCCTGTAGGAGGCCTTTTTGAGACGACAACCGTCCTTCCTTCGATCCAGACATATTGCCCTGGATAAATCCAATTGGCTTGATTGAGCTGCTTAGGGATTTTTTTCCCTCGAGAAGTGAGACGCCCTCTATCTCGATAATCTACCGGCAAGCTCCAGCTAAATCGAGGCTCTCTTTTCCCTTTTACGAGATTTGATACGATTTCGCCGAGCGTGTCTCCTTTTTCTACCACGTAGCACCCGGATGTTTGTTTGATTTCTTCTTTTGTTCTAGTTAGTTCTTTCTTTTGTTTTTTGAGCGATAATTGCCGTTCGACGTAGGCTTCGAGAGTTAATCGATCATTCCCGTTTTTTATTCTTTTATAAAAAGATTTAATCCAGAGATCTAGAGCTTCTTGATCCATCCGCGTATAATCGAGGAGATTTTTTCTTTCTTCACTAAGATTACTTGATCCTACATCATTTACGAGCAGAAGTGACTCAATACTTGCCCAATTTCCCCGAACAAGTCTTGGATCAGATCCATGAGGAGCATCTTCTTTTGCTTTATTTTGAGTCCATTTAAATTCGGATTTCCACTCTCCGAGTGTTTTATCCTTCATAGCATTCCACAGTGATTCAGAGTCAACCCCCTGAGAAGGGAATCCCAAAATTTCTAACGCTTTTTTCCCCACTTTTTCTGCTGATTCTGGAGAATTTTCTGCGTGTCGAAAAATAAATTTTTCTTTAGAGACGGAGTCGGTAAGATACAAATTTTTCATAAATTTAAAAAATTAAATCTACGCATTGTACCATAAAAAAATAAAAACATCAAAAGAAATTT
>CAYFOO010000098.1:0-2443 GCA_964344775.1 uncultured Candidatus Peribacteria bacterium | reverse complement strand
GGCGTGTGGGATTGCGTACAAGTTTTTGGAGAGAAAATAGTAATTATCAATCTTCAATTATCAATTATCAATTTTTTTATTAGAATTTTGTAGATGAAACACATCGAACTATCCCACGGAAACGGAGGACGAGAAATGCAGGAAAATTTGAACTTATTTGCTTTCTGATTTTGATTTTATATTGTTCGATGACATGGACGATTTTGATCAGTGGAATGATTTGAAGAAGAAAACTCAAAAAAATACAGCTCAGGTGTTTTTTCATCCTCGAGAAGTTTGGTTTTTGCGGCTTGGGAAAAATGTGGGATTTGAACAGAGCGGAAAAGGAAATGAATTTGAAAGGCCAATTATTGTGCTGAAAAAATTTAATAAGGATATTTTTATCGGTGTGCCCCTCACTTCACAAGAGAAAAAAGGAAAATATTATTTTGAAATCCCGGATATAAAAGGGAAGAAGAACAAAGCTATTATTTCTCAAATACGCTTGATCGATAAAAAAAGACTCCAGGAAAAAATAGGCATTATTCCAAAACCTCAATTTTTGGAACTAAAAAAAGCCATCACGGAGATGATACTCTCTGATGATGACTTTTGATTTTACTCCCCGACAAAAGCCGGGGCGAGGCCGAAGCCATTTGTGCTCATATTTTATAGGAGAATTACCAATAAGTCAATATTTATGTCTCACATCGAACTATCCCACGGCAACGGCGGACGAGAAATGCAGGCATTTTTGCAGGGATTTTTGGGTGATTTTTATCGGGGAGAGTGGGATAATTGTGCCAATGACGGAGCGACTTTTTTACTTCCGAGTGGAGAGCAGCTTTGCTTCACGACCGATAGTTATGTGGTCAATCCGATCGAGTTTCCGGGCGGGGATATCGGGCATCTGGCTTTCAGCGGTACGGTAAATGATCTGGTCGTGATGGGAGCGGACCCATTGGGGATTTCTCTTTCTTTGATTTTGGAAGAAGGTTTTGATCAAAAAATTTGTTCAAAAATTTTAGCCTCCATCAACCAATTATCTCAAAAATACAAAATTCCGGTTGTCACCGGAGACACCAAGGTTATGGAAAAAGGGGCCATCGATCAGATCGTGATCAATACCTCTGGAGTGGGACTGGTGAAGGAACCTTTAACGCAAAAAGTAGAACCGGGGGATAAAATTATTTGTTCTGGAGGAATCGGAGAGCACGGAGTGGCACTGCTGTCTCAGAGATTTGATTTCCAAACAGCAATTTTATCCGATTCCAAGCCTGTGGTGGAGGAGATGTGTGCGATCCGAGATTTGATCAAGATGGCCAAGGATCCGACTCGAGGCGGTTTAGCCGCTACTTTGAACGAAATTTCATCCGATCAAGGAGTAGAGATCGAAATCCAAGAAGACAAAATCCCTGTACAAAAAGCGGTTCGATCGACTTGTGATCTTTTGGGAATTGATGCTTTGGAATTAGCCAATGAGGGCAAGATTGTTTGTGTGATTTCAGCCGAAAATGCGGAGGAAGTAGTAGCAATTTTGAAAAAATATAATCCCATGGCCACAATTATTGGACAGGTAAGTCAAAAATTACAAGTTTCAAATGACAAATTACAAATGAAAGGAAACGTTATTTTAAAGACAAATCTGGGATCACGGATATTGGGGATGCCGTCTGGGCAGATTGTGCCGAGGATTTGTTAGATTCCTTGCGTAAAAGGTAATGAAGGAGAAAAATGCGAAGGGGGTGAATACGGGATAGTTTCTAAGAATTCTCCTGGGGGGGAAGTTTGGTCCTCTGGTTCTTCTGGTTGATAAGGGGGTGGTCCAAAAAGATCAAGTCCTTCTTCAGGGAAAATTTCTCCTGAAAGACGCCTTTCCAATTCTTGAATCCTTTTTAGCATGGCTTCTTTGCAGGTTTTATTAATAATTTCTCCATCAGCACTTTTTAGCAAGAAAAAAAATTTTTCTCCTTCTTCATTTTCAACCATGCCCACTGTTTCTTCATTTTCTTCTGGATAGACTTCTGCACAATCTACTCCTATTTCATGAGTGGGCTCTTCTGCATTTGCAGGACCAGCTACAACCGTTGCCAACAGAGCTGCAGCAAACAAAAGAGCTGTTCTTTGGACCGCAAATTTTCCTGGATTTTCTTTCCTTCGAGAGAGGGGAGATAAGTGTTTTAGTTTATCTAACATCATTTTAAATTTAAATATTTTTATAAAAAAGTCAAATTTATTTTTGCAAATATTATAAAAACATGGTATAATGGTTGGATGTCTAAGAAATATATTTACAGAAAAACGATCTGTCGGGTGGTGTCTATGTTCCTGCTGATGCTGAATTCCAGCTATGTGGTAGTGCCTGATGCCGAAGCGATGATTGATATGCGAAACGAAGGGAAAATAACGCTCAAATTAGAAGAATTGCTTGATATCGAAACAGAAAATCCAAAAATAAATTTAG
>CAYFOO010000097.1:0-2502 GCA_964344775.1 uncultured Candidatus Peribacteria bacterium | reverse complement strand
ACCTTAAAAAGATGGCAAATCCGTATTCGGTTTTGCCAAAGGTACGGTTTTTTGAGGGAATAGAAGGTGTGCAAAACTTATTCAACAAAATGATTGAGACTCCATCTAATTTGGTATCCTTTGGAGCAGGAGACTATTTTCTTGATCAAGTTCCAGAATTAATTCAAAAGTTTAGAGATAAGGCCTACAAACAATACAAAAATATAAAAGTAATCAGAGCACCAAAATATAAATCAAAACATAAGAAAGACATAAGAGAAATGGAAACGAAATACTTTTTAGAAATTGATGAACTAAAAGTAGATATCCAAATTACGGAAAACAAGGTATCCATAGCTTCTGTTTCTCAAAATTCACCAATGGGAATATTAATAGTAAATAGAGAAATCGCCGACGCCTTCCAGCAAATATTTAATGAACTTTGGAAAAAACTAGATTAAACAGCTTCATTCAATCCTCTAAGATAAGATTCTCGATCTAATCTCATTTCATTCAAAACGATCCATGTTCCATTTTTCCGCTGTTTATATTTAACTTCTTCTTTTGTGATTTTAAAACCATAGTCTCTTTCATATAAGCTCTCTGCAGTACTTCCCGGAACGGTGTGAAGAATAATAGTGTCTGTATTTTGAAACTCCCGATCAAGAGACTGACGCATAAATGGTTCTAAAATCTTAAATCCTTTAAACTTTGGATCAATATTTACAGCCCCCAAATACCTTTTTCCTTTCTCCTCTTCATGGTCTGTAAATCTCAAAAAAGCAATCATATTTTTTCGTTTCTTTTCTGGATTTTTTGGATTCTTAGGATCAAAATACAAAATATCAAATCGGACTCCTGGGCCGATCTTTGCTTCAAATCCATCTTTTAATATTTGAGCAAATTCTGGATCATCTAATGCATAATTTTTATCATAAGTCTTCAACATCTCAACTTTAAGTCTTTTTGAATGAGTATTTAATTCGTCTTGCATTTGATCTTGCCCTAAATCTTCAAGAGCTAGACAATCTACTTCTGACAAATCTATATGATATTGAGAAACTAGTTGACGAAACACCTTTCCCATAGCTTGGATTTCTCCATCCAAATATTCTATCTCTTTAATTATTCTTCTTATCTTTTTCATCTTCTTTTGCTCACTATCACTATCAAATAAAAGAGCTTTTTGTGCTTTTTTCAAAATATTTATACCCTCTCGAATTATATCTTCTTGAGCTGTTTGAACTATATCTTGGTCAGAATATCCAGAAAAATAAGTTTGCATCGCTTCGACCGTACGATTACTAGATTCAAATAATTCTGAAAATTTTTGAAAAACTCTTTCAGACAATTCTTTTATCTTTGGTGAATAATCACCCAATCCCCTTGCTAAATCCAAAATTATATCACCCATGCCATTCCCTCCCTGCTCTAAAGAAATAAAAGCAATAAAAAATTTTTCTCCATATTTCTTAAGATATTTTTGAATATAACCTTTTTTTTCTTTTGATAATCTCGCATAATAAGCAGCAAAATATAATTGCTGCCGCAGAAGGAATTGCTGCAATCTAAAATCTGCTGTATCAATCAGCTCCCGATAGATACTCAAAAAATGGGTAAAATTCCACAAAGAATCTGTTCTCTCCTTATATTCTTCTTCACCTTCATCAGCAAGTCTAGGAACAAATAATGCAGGATCATAATCCATAATTTGTTTGGCTGTCTCTTCTGCAGGCAATACCAAAACCCCACCTTCTTCTTTGCATAAAGCAGAAGCCTCTGATTTTGAAAGATGTTTCAAAAGGTAATAATTGAGAACCACACTTTTTCCTGGGAGCTTTTGAATAAGCACTGTATAATCTGGAGACATTTTTACATAAGAACATTTTCCAATCCCAAACCGAACCTCCTCTCCTGTTTTTGGATCAATCATAGACTCTGGGGAAATATAACGAACTCCATCAATTGGCTTCGTTGCATTTTCTAAAGTATCAAAACAAGCTTCTGGACCATATCCTTTTTTTATAGACAATCTTTTTGGGGCGAAGCTGATATCCTCAGCCACATCTGAACGCCTAATAACTCTTCCTGGCTTAGGATTATCAAAAATAGGATCCAAATTTTCAGTTCTCAAAAGTTTTTTTAGTTCTTCCAAAGTAATTCTTCGATACTTAACTTCTTCTCCATCTTCTTCAATTCTCATTGCCAAAAATCCATCATCACTATTTTGAGCTCTCATCCTTGCTGTTTTTTCTTCTATTGGAAAATAATCACCTGGATGATCCATATGAATTCTCACCAATTTTCGCAATGCAGATACCTCTTGCCTCATTAAATTTTCAGCTATTTCATCTGTACAAATCTCTTCGAGATTTGATATGTCGCCCTTAAATAAACTCTCCAATGAATATTCATTTCCAGATTTATCACAAACTCGAAATCCTCGATCTGTGATTGGAGACCAGGATTTTTTGTTTCTTTGGTTCATTATAAAGCCTCGTCCTTTTTTAACTCCTGGATTAT
>CAYFOO010000096.1:0-2528 GCA_964344775.1 uncultured Candidatus Peribacteria bacterium | reverse complement strand
AGCTCTCTTCATTATTATCTCTTAATTTCGAAATTATTAAGGCAAGCTAGTATAAAACGGGCATAAATCACTTTTTTTTTGTGGTTTAAGATTTCCTTTCAGAGCATGATTTTTTAATTTTGGATCGTTTGGATTTTTCTTGAAGCATTCGATTGTGTCCAAAACAATTTCCTGATCTTTTTTTGAAAGTTTAAAAAAATTGTTTATCGGAATTTTTTATGAAAGAATACTTTTATTATTGGGCATTCAGATGAGCCCGGATTTCTTCCATGGTTTTAAACGGTCCAGAAACATTGATTCCATTTTTAGCTTCTTCTGGAGTGAATCCATTTTCAGTGAGAACCGGTCGAGAACCAATTTCGAGGCGGCCTTCTGCATAATCCGTGAGAAATATCCGGATAATGGCTGAAACAGAAAGCTGGTCTTTTTTTGCTTGAGCGATGGCTTTCTTTTTGATTTTGGGATCGATAGCGACAGTAGTGTTTACAGGGTTCATGATTATTTAAAAGTTAATCACGTGAAAATTATATAAAAATCACGTGAAAAAGGCAAATTTTTACTCAAAATATTGCCTAAAAATCTTCCCCCCAGATTTTCATTATTTTTTTTGAAATATTTGTAAAATCTGTCCTAAATACTAAAAAGAAACTATGACAGAATTTGCTGAAATCACATTAGATGATCTAAAAGGACGTGTTTTATCTTTGATTGAACACAGAGATGGAGAAGAGCTACTCGCTTCGATGGAAGGAATTTTGGAAGTAGTAGTTGATTTTTCTGCACGAGTTTCTGATACATTGGAAGAAAGAGCTACTTCTATTTTTCAAAAATTAGATGAGTTGGAATCAAAAACGAGAGATGATACTTTAATACTTTGGGAACAAATTTTGAATCAAGAGGAGTAATTTATTGATCCTCAGGCACTTTTTGAATATGAAACACAAGAGAGAGCATTAGCAGAAGAAGCCCGGATGAAAGAAACAGAAAAATGGGAAGAACAATTCCAAAGGGATATGAGCGAACCAAATCCTCTTAGTTTAGCACTTTTTGCATTAGCAATATTTTCAGCTGTACAAAGAGCACCAGAAGTGAAAACAAAAAGGAAGAGAGGGAATAAAAAAGTGGCCTAAAATATTTGTTTAAAAATCTTCCCCCAGATTTCTATTGCTTTTTCTTTTTTTCCGAGTTTCCAAATCCTTTGAAGACTTGGACAGGAGTTGATTTCCAGGATGGTAAAGGTATCTGGATCTTCGACGTCTTCCGCAAAAAGATCGACACCGAAGACTCTCAACTGCATAGTGTTAGCTAGTTTTTTTATCCATTGTGTGATTTTTGGATTTACAGTTTCTCGATAATCAACGGTCGTTTGTTCGCTGTCTGCAAAGACTTTTTTCCCATTTACAAAGTTCTTTCTTTCGTGCAAAAATTGTACCTCTCCATCAATCACAAAAATCCGATATTCTTTTTTGCCCGTAATCACTTCCTCGATAATGGCCATCTCACTGTACTTGGCAATTTTCTGAAAATGATTTTTGAGTTCAACTTCATCAGAGATTATTTTGCAACAATGCCCTTTTGTCCGATCATTTGGTTTGACGAAAACCGGATAACCAAAATCATTGGCAAACTTGATCGCCTCTTCCATTTCTTTCCCCGCCGGTCGTAAATCCACATTTTCTTTTTGTACGAAAAAATACCCCCCTTGAGGCACTTGAAATCCATTTTTTGTGAGAAGTATTTTGGTAAAAGCTTTGTCTTTCGCCATTTGAGCAGGAGCGGCGGCATTGAGAGGATAATTTAATCCTCCGTAGAAGAATTTCTCTCCATCAGAAACCTTCGCCAGATAACCAGAGAATTCGTCGATCAATCCAAATTGGTAACCAAAACGATCACAGGCTTCTTTAAGGATTTGAATAGGCAGGGGGAGCATAAATCAATTATCGATGACAAATGCTTAAATCACAAATCCAAAAATTTATTGTGGGATTCTCAAAACTACAAAGTTGTCGGGATTTCCTGAGTATTCTTCTATCCAGTTGATAAGACCTTCAGGTGTAAGTTTTTCTGAAGGAGTGCGAACAACTCTTCCAGGAACATGTATTTCTTGAAGGCTAAAAAATCCATCACTAAAACATATTTTAGCATTACTAGTATCCACAAAGTTAGAATCATAAAATTCAATAATCCCTGGTTTCGAGAGAGGGATTAGATCTTTCAATTTTCCATCTTTGATTAGTTGAATTATTTCTTTTGAATCTTGAATACTTTTAAAGCCGTCAATTGCACTTGTTACAGCTGTTCTAGCTAGAAAACTTATTTTTTTGCATAATGCAGGGTTTTCTATGCCATTTAATAAAGCTGATAAGCGTTCAGCAATTTCTCGAATTTCTGATAATGTATCTATTTCAAGTTTTGTCATTTAAATTCCTTAACGCTAAAATAGCTATTTATCAAAAAAAGTCAAATTTAAAAATCGTAATTTTTCACACCTATCCGATTTAAGTGCATAAATAAGCGATTTCAGAGAA
>CAYFOO010000095.1:0-2904 GCA_964344775.1 uncultured Candidatus Peribacteria bacterium | reverse complement strand
TCAGCTAAAATCCTTACACACTCGCTATAAACGACTTTCACAGAGTTTCCTTAAGGAAAACTTTTCCTCCCTCAATAACTACTGCAAAACTCAATTTCCCTCCTACCTTTGCTAGGGTCACGACTCCTCCAGTTGCAATAATATCTATAGGGTCGATCAGTACATCCATTCCCCCATTGATGATGTATTCTTTTTCTTCGATATGTAGTTCATCCCATTGTTCTTGAGTCATATCTAGATCTTCTGGCATTTGAGGATTTGGATCCCATCGAAGTATTTCAGCCTCAGAAGTCGGACCAAACTCTCTGGAGGCTTGAGCTAGTTGAGTGCAATGGCTGAGATAATCAGCCCTTGTTTCTATTTGTCCCAACCTTTTTCGGCAAGAAGCCACTTCTCCCTTGAGTTCCTCTCCGACATCAGGAACTTGTTGAAGCAACCTGTCAGATATATCTGCAGAAAATTCTGCTCGTCTAATGCCTTCTTCAACTCTATCAGATTGTGTAGGTTCAGGGGCCTCTGCTTGCTCACTAGCAGATTCAGCTTGTTCATAATCTCTATAACTTGGGCCTGATTCCTGAAAGCAAATAAACCGGGGATTCAAAGCCAAAACCTTGTTTCTAAAAAAAGGAAGCGAATACAAAGACTTCATTATTTTTTAGCTACTAAATTGATGATAATTATTCTCCAAATAAGTGTCGGGATTCCCTTGTTTCAACCTCAAGCCTCTTCTGCTTTATTCCTCGCCTTGGACATTCGTTTTGGCATTGCTTTCGCTTCTTTTTCTAAGGCCGCTTGTTCTGCTTGTAATTCTGCTTCCACTTCCACAAGTTGTGCGGGATCTTTCCAGAAAAGCGTTTGATAAAGTTGTTTTAAGTCTATTTCTGACAGAGTGGGAACTTGTTTTTGCCAATAGCTTTTCTCTTTCTCGTTCAGAGGCAAGAGAGCTATTTTTCTGAGGATTTGATCTTGGGGAGTCATTTTTGAATCCTTTTATTTTAACATAAAATAGTACATAAAACCAGCCAAAAACTTGAAAATTGCTCTTTTTATCACTAGGGTCAAAATACTTTTCATCAAAATATGCTCCCCAAACTCAAAACCCTCACATTATTCGGACTCAACGCAGAAGAAGTAGAAATAGAAACGGATTTGCACAGAGGATTGCCTCGGTTTGCTATTGTAGGACTGCCAGATACCGCAGTACAGGAGTCTCGAGAAAGAGTACGTTCGGCGGTCAAAAACTCTGGATTTACCTTTCCCCGAGGGGTCGTAGCGACCAATCTCGCTCCCGCAGACCTCAAAAAACAAGGACCTCGATTTGATTTGCCGATTGCTTTGGGAGTACTAAATGCGACTGGACAACTCATTTTTCCGGAGGATTTGAAACAAAAAGTTTTTCTTGGAGAGCTTGGTTTTTCTGGGGAATTACGTTCTATTACAGGAGTACTTCCTACTACAGCTGCGGCAAAAGAAAAAGGATTCAAAGAAATCTATGTTCCGGCAGAAAATGCTAGTGAAGCGAGTTTGATCGAAGGAATTGAAGTTTATCCTTGTCGAAGTTTGAAAGAGGTTTGTGATCATCTCACGGGAAGGAAATTGATCGAACCAGCACCAAAAACCATTCTCAAAAAAGATCAACTCTCAGAAGTAACGGAAAGTGATATGCAGCATATTCGAGGGAATGAACATGCCAAAAGAGCACTGGAGATTGCCGCAGCCGGGGGACACAACATTCTCATGCTTGGTCCACCCGGATCTGGAAAAACCATGTTGGCAAAAGCCTTTGCTACCATTTTGCCCCAACTAGAAGTGTCTGAAGCCTTGGAAATCACCAATGTTCATTCCATTGCAGGACTGACCAGCGAAAAAAATCCAGTGGCTACTCAGCGGCCTTTTCGTGCGGTGCATCATACGGCTAGTGGAGTGGCGATTGTCGGAGGAGGAAATCCACCTCAGCCGGGAGAAATTTCACTTTCCCACCGAGGAGTTTTATTCCTCGATGAGTTTGCCGAATTCCCCCAAAAAACCCTCGAAGTACTTCGGCAGCCACTAGAAGATGGTGTAGTGACGGTATCTCGAGCTTCCGGGAGCTGCACTTTTCCAGCCAAAATGATGTTGATCGCTGCGATGAATCCTTGTCCTTGCGGTTTCTGGGGGGATGGTCAAAAAGAATGTATTTGTGGACCAGCTCAGATTTCTAGATATCAGGGACGGATTTCTGGACCACTTCTTGATCGAATAGATCTACATGTAGAAGTTCCAAGGATCCCCTTCGACAAACTTTCCAATATGGAGACCGGAGAGAGTTCAGCCCAGGTTCGTGAAAGGGTGCAAAAAGCTCGAGAAGCTCAACAAAAACGTTTTCAAGGCAAAAAAGTTAATGCTAATGCGGAAATGTCTTCAGCTCTGGTGAAAGAATTTTGTGAAATTGGAGATGACAGCCAACAGCTTCTCAAGTCTGCCGTGCAACAGATGAATCTCAGTGGGAGAGCTTTTTATCGAATTTTGAAACTCGCTCGAACTATTGCTGATCTGGTTGAATCTGAGAATATTGAACTACCTCATGTGGCAGAGGCGATTCAGTATCGGGAAAAAACACTGAACAATTAGGGAATTTTTAATTTTACTGCCGCACAAAATCAAAAGCGGGGTCTTCGGTAATTTTGTAATTTTTAAATAAATCTTCCACCTACATAATTTTTTAAATTAATTACAAATTTCGGCAGACACGTAATTTTTAATTTCTAAATTATTTGCCTCTGTGTTTTTCAACATCTGGTAGATATGGGTTTAAAAATTAGTGCTTGAAAATTAAACATTAAAAATTTGAAAAAATCTTTTGTACGATATTTTAAGGAAACTCTGTGAAAGTCGTTTATAGCGAGTGTGTAAGGATTTTAGCTG
>CAYFOO010000094.1:0-2993 GCA_964344775.1 uncultured Candidatus Peribacteria bacterium | reverse complement strand
TAAAATCTCTTATTTCGCAAAAATTCCAAATTATTAAAGCGGCTTAGTATAAAATATGGGGATTTCAAAAAAATGAAAATTTTCACATTCAATCAACTCGTCCGTTACACGAAATGGGTACTAGCTATCACAATTCCACTGTGTCTAGTGATCGCCTATGGGATTTATTCTTATCCTCAGTATCAAAATCAAAAACTTGAAAAAAAGGCCCAATTAGAACTAGAAGTACACAAAATATTCCAAGCAAATGACGCGAAATCAGAGGAAATTTCGGCTCTTAAACGATTGGTGGTCGCTCAAAAAGAAGAAATTGAAAAATTAAAGAAACAATTGCACCCATCAGAGGATGTGGTGGTAGGAATAACACCAGTTGAAAAAGAAGAAATTCACGCCAGTGCCCCAGAGATTAAATGTCCCAAAAATGCCACAGCAAAAAATGGGAAATGTACCTGTAAAAAAGGTTTTGCTTGGTCCCTCGACAAACGATACTGTGTGTGGATCCCTGAGAATGCTCATCCGGTGGTGAGTAAAACAGACGTTTGGCTTTGTGACAAGGGGTATGTAGAGATAGGAAACGGATGTGTGGCAGAAGAAGATGTAGAATGCCCTCTAAACGCCAGTATAAAAAATGGTAAATGTGAATGTAGTATCGAGTACGCGATGTCGTACAGTGGAACTGAATGTATTTGGATCCCTCCTCATGCCCATGCAAAAAGGACGAAATATGGAGTTTGGGAATGTGATCAAGGATATCGAGAAATTGAAGAGACTTGTGTACGGGTGGATTTTTTGAGATAGAATTAAAAGCTTCAAACTTATAAACTGTGAAGCGAGAAGTTTTTTTGTTGTAGTGAAAAGTAAATAATTTCCCAAAACCAAAAAATACAGATAAAATCTGTGACACAATGGGGAAATTTACTTTTTTTGATTTCTGTGCAGGGATCGGAGCTGGACATGTGGCTTTGACGACACTAGGGGGGGAGTGTGTTGGGCTTTCTGAAATAGATCCAAAAGCTGAAAAAACCTATCGAATGCTCTGCGAAAATGGAAACGAAATATTTAAAAACTGGGGAGACCTGATGCAGATAAAATCTAGTGAAATTCCCAACTTTGATTTGATGATTGGAGGATTCCCCTGCCAGACATTTTCAATCGTTGGAAAAAGAAAGGGAATGCAGGATGGAAGAGGGCAAATAATTTTTGGATTATCAAAAATTCTGAAAGAAAAAAAGACAAAATTCTTCCTGCTAGAAAATGTCAAAGGCCTAGCAAACCATCATCAAGGCGAAAGCATCAAAAAAATAGAAAATCTTCTGGAAAAATCAGGCTACAACGTGTCTTGGAAAATGCTTAAATCATCAGATTACGGAGTTCCTCAGATCCGAGAAAGAGTTTATTTTGTAGGTGTGAGAAAAGATCTGGTAAGCAAAGATTTTGAATTTCAATTCCCTGTCCCTCAAAAAAACAAGATGAAACTGAGTGAGTGCCTCATCGAAAACGATCCATCCTTTCTTTTTGATGCAAAAAATAAAGCTTGGGAGACTTTCAAAAAATATCTTCAAAATAAATATAATAATGGACTTCATAACTTGGAAGAGCTGATGAAAGAGGATTTTTTGATTCTTGATACGAGACAGAGCGACCTCAGACTTTATCGAGATAATTGTCCCACCTTGAGGACGGGAAGACACGGGATTTTGTATGTACGGGAGGGAAAATTGAGGAAATTATCAGGAAAAGAAGCCTTGCTGCTACAAGGTTTCAATCAAGACCAAGTGAAGCGAATAAAAGACATGAGTAACACCACCTTGCTGTCTCAAGCAGGAAATGCGTTTACGGTGGCAGTCATCGAGGCAATTATGAAAGAAATGTTTAAGCAATTGCCTTTTTATGACCAATTCGAAAATGCTCGCCGATCTCAAAGAAAAACAATGAGTCCCTTAAAATTAACACCAAAAACAGTTTATGACTGTGCAAGATAAAATAAAGCTCGGTTCCAAAACCGCCAAAGGTGGTTTTAAGAATGAAAAAAATATTATTGATCGTTTCAATAATTGGAAAAATGATCCTTTGGCACAAAAATGGCTGGAAGCCATGAATTATAATTTGAAAGAAATAGAATCTGTAAAAGCCGTAAAAATTAAAGGAAGTTATAAAGCCGATATACAAGTTCAAATTCAAATTGGAGGGAAAATAGAACATCAAAATCTACAAGTGAAGCTGGTTTCCAATTCGAGCGGTTTCAATCAAATAGATAAACGATGGGTGAGAAACTATGCGGAACTCTGGAACATAGACCAAGAAATAGAAAAACTTTTGAAACATTTTACGGGAGAAATTTTTCCTTACGTAAAAAATACACGCGACCCCAGAAGAATGTTTATCGATGAATTTACCGAAAAAGATCAGGAAAAAATACTTTCCTTTTTTAAAACAAACAAAGATCTCATCCTGGCAGATATATTGAAAGGAAGAGGCAAACTTGCGGCAGAATGGTTCCTGGTGATTCAAAAAAACGCAAAAAATGAAGAAATAAAATGGAACCTAAAACCCATAAATTTTGTTTTAAATTATTACGGAAATGGAGAAGTAAAAATCACTCCAAGAGGAAGTATCAAAATCGGAAAAATAGGCATACAAAGAAAAGGCGGAGACAACGGTCGCCCCACAGCAAACATGCTACAATTCAAGGTTGATCCAACAGAACTTATAAATTGAGATTTTAAAAAAAAGGCTAAAGTGCACTTAACCTTTCTTATCGACCAAGGGTCGATTTACTATTTTTATCTTCTTGGAGGGAGCACCTTACCGCCATTGGTAGGTTGCTGACGGATCACTGAGCCAAATCTCTCCCCGTCTCTTGATAAAAAGAGCAAAAACATACTAGAGGGAAAGTTTGCAAAAGTCAAGTTTTTGTTGGATATTCAAACAATTTGGGGCAAAAAGTTATGTAAAACAGTGGAGAAGGGAAGAAAGCAGAAGAGCAATCTTTT
>CAYFOO010000093.1:0-3000 GCA_964344775.1 uncultured Candidatus Peribacteria bacterium | reverse complement strand
GGGATTGGGGATAATGCACCTGTCGCTTTTTTTATTGTGCAGAAACTCTAATATCCAAAACTCTCTGACGAAATTCAGATCCCCCTTCACTTGCCTCTAAAATAGAAAGGGAAAGGCTCTCTGGTAATCTAGGTTTTTCTACTTTTCGGACTTCATTCATTTTAAAAATAAATTAACTTTTTTTATTTATCATAAATTTATAATTTTGTCAATAAAAATTAAACAAAAAAATTAAACAAAAAAAGCAACCAAGACTTTCTCCCCTCTACCACTTCAACTTCACCCGCAAAATCCCCTCCCCATCTACACCTCCGAAATCACTTCAAACCCTTTCAAACTCCCTACAAAAGTCACCCCATACACCTGACAGATTTTTAAAATTCACCCACAAACCCCTCATCCAAACATCGCCTGCAAAACCTCCAATATCCGTTTCCCTTCTGACGCCTCCAATGCCCCCATCTTTTCAACTAACCGAGACTGATCTACCGCTCTGAGCTGATCAAGTACCACAGATCCTTTTTTCCCTTGAAAAACCACATCCACTCTCCAGGGGAGAGGCTTCCGAACAGAGGTAAGAGGAGCAATGATGGGCGTTTTCAAAGATTTCATTTCATTGGGAGAAACAACCACCGCTGGACGAACCTTTTTCATTTCTCGTCCTTCGGTCGGATCAAGCCGAACCCAATAAACTTCAAATTGTGCTACCATTTCCATTCTTGATCATCAAATTCGTTCCCCCCTTCAAAACATATTTCTTCTTTTTTTGTTTGTGATTTGGCGGCCGCTTCCCAGCCTTCACGAGGGCTGGAAACTGGGGTCAAAAGAACTCCTTCGTCAACTATTTGCATCTTTATTTCACAATCCGCTAATCCGGCTTCTTGAATAACGGGTTTTGGAATACGAACCCCCATTGAATTGCCGATTTGAATTAAATGAGACATGATAAAAAGTAATTACAATGTAATTATATTCTTAAAATTAAAAAGAAGCAAATAAAAACACTATTTTTTCAACTTCATCCGAAAAATCCATATCATAGCCTGATCAATAGTGATGAATTCATTTACAAATTTTACATCTCCACAAAAAAAAATACTATTATCACGTATGACAAACATAACCTTCGACAAAACAGCAAAAAAAGTTCTCACCCCAGAACAAATTGTGCTCAAACCTCTCCTCGAAGAATTTGCCAAAACTCATCTCCTAGCCGGAGGAACCGCCATCGCCCTCCACCTCGGACACAGACGAAGCATCGATTTTGATTTTTTTCGATTTGGATCTCAGGGGACCGGAAAAGAACTCTTCAAAAGGATCCAAAGCACGGGTTTAACTATCGACGAAGACAGTAGTTTTAACTACCTCTCTGAGGAAGAAGAGCCAGAAATTGATTTTTTTTGCAACGGCGTAAAAGTACAAATTATGGATTTCAGCCGAAATCCTCACAATCATCCTCTCATAATCAAAGGAAAGGAAACGATCTGTGGTGGCATAAAAACCCCTTCTCTAGAAGATCTCGCCAGTCTCAAATGCTATGCCATAATGTACCGAAAAAAGTGGAAAGATGCCGTCGATCTTTTCTTTCTCATGGAAAAAAAAGGATTTTCTTTTTCACAATTAATCGAAAACACACAAAACATCTTTCAATCCCTCTACAAACCAGAAGCTACTCTTGAAAACCTACTCGATCCCGACTGGGACAAAACAGAATCGGTTGAATATTTGATCGAAACTCCTCCCTCTGATGAAAAAATCTCGACTTTTTTACAAAACCAATCTAAAATGTACCTGAAAAATGCTTGATTATACACACAAATACAATTGGTGGACCCCGAAGGATAAAAAAGTTAATATTTCTCTGGAAGCAAAAATTGAATATTGTCTTCAGTACGGCACTTTGAATGAACTCAAAAGGATGATCTCGGAAGTTGGTAAAAAAAAGATAGAAAAAGTATTAGCTACCAGATTTAAAAATAAAAAATTAAAATACCCTCATATCGTTAAAGAATTACTGCTTAATTCTTAGAGGGTGTTTGGAAAGGTCAGAGTTGCTAATTTTTGAGTTATTTTTTTACCTGACGAGGCGAGAGGAATGCGATTTAGCCTGAGCTAAATAAATGACGAACAACGACTTCAGGTGAAAAAAGGACCAAAAATCAGTGATTCTGACCCTTTTCGGACCCTCTTCCCTACTATCGCTTCAACTTCACCCGCAAAATTCCCTCCCCCATCTGCCGTGTAAATTCCTCATCATCCCCCGATTCAATCTCAATCTTTTGCTTTTTCGATTTCTCCGCCGCTTTCACGATTTTCTCGTCTGATAAAACAAACTCCGACACAAATCTGCATTTCATCTGCGTCCCCGCAATGTGCCGCAAAATCTTCTGCGTTTTTTCAGTGCCAAAAATCGCTTCTGGGAAAAAAACCGTGTCACATTTAGCATGTTTTGCTTTCCGAATAAACTTCCGGGCCAACCGACGAAACTCCACACTATCGGCACAACCCTCGTTGGCCAGGTGATGCAGGATTTGCGTTTCAAAAAGACTTATTTTTGGTTTTTTCTCCGCCCGTCGGTCTGTCGGAGTGTATTTAAGTTTTGAAACATCTAATTTTTCAAAAAATTTCTTCGCATCCAAATTCGCTCGATCAAAGAAAATCCCAATCCGGCCAAACCGTGTCCCTCCCTCCAAAATCTGAGCTAAAGCGATGTCCCAAAAATTACTTTCAGATATCCCATTCCCTTCTTTTTGTACCACAAATTTCAAATCTGCTGCCGGAAATTGCTTCAAAACTTCCCGACCAAACACAAAAGCTCCAAAATCTCGGCTCTGAAATTCTATTTGCATCGCGAGGAAAATAGCATAAAATCTGAAGTAGACAAAATAAAAAGGATAATTTTTAATTTTTAATTCTTAATTTTATAAATAATTTTTTAAATCTTAATTTTTAAGGAAACTCTGCAAAACTGATTAAAAGCTGGTAAAATTGAGAAAATTT
>CAYFOO010000092.1:0-3063 GCA_964344775.1 uncultured Candidatus Peribacteria bacterium | reverse complement strand
ATGGATTGGTGACCTGCACGTTTCCATCTGTGACGAAAAAGTTTCCATTTACATCGAAATAAAAAGCATCTGTATCCGCTCCAGCGGCAATTTGGAGAGGATTACTTGGATTAGTAACCCCAATTCCAACATTTCCTCCATTCGGATTCAACAATATCGGATAAGTCTGACTTAAATCTGTAAAATTTGTTGCCTGGAACCATACTCCAAATGGAGAGCTACTATCTATTCCTACATCCAGCAAAGTATTTATGTCTCCTCTTATTCTAGTTGTTGCATTTGTCTGTGTTGTTCCCGATGAAGCAGGCAACCCTCCTACAGAACTATCAACATGCAATAGTTGACTTGGACTTGATGTTCCGATCCCAATATTTCCAGTATTGTAATAAATATCAGATCCACTTGCCGTCCAACTGGAATCCTTATCTCCACATTCCCAGATAGAACTAGTATTATTCCAGTCCAACACCTGATTTTCAGTACAAGTATTAATCAGTCCAAAATCATCCGATCCATCCACTCTAAGTCCCTGATCCGTGATCACTCCCTGGATCTCATTGGTCGCACTAGCATCAGCATCATCTACTTCATCTGTTCCACAACTCAAATTTCCACTGCTATCGGTATCGATCGTATCACAGCTTGATAAACCGTAAATTTGCACTACTCCCCCTTGTTTCACCGCAAATCGAGGTACAGAGTATTCAAAAGATTCTGCAGAAAGGTCTGAAGAAAAAGCACTGTCAATGGTCATGGTATCCAGATCAGTAATAGTCGCTACTCTTCGGCTTTCTCCTGCAGCAGTGATCTCATCCCCCACACTTAACTCGGTATCAAACGCCGTGCTAGCCCCAGAAACAGAAGTTCCTGTAGTGCTAATAGTTCCAGTTCCGGTAGCTTTGTCACTGTGTACTTGGAATTTCTCTTGCGGAGTGATCGTGTCGATCCCTACTCGATCATTCGTGATATCTGGGTAGACCAGCACTCCCAATCGTCCATCGATCGGTTCTCCTGAGGGAGGATTTGGCCAAGTCAGAGCCAAACTTATCCCACCAAAAAACATCACAAAAGCTGGCAAAATAAGTATCTGCCTTGCCTTCCAAGCCAATTTTTCAATATAAACCTGGGCTTTTTGTGGCTTATTCATGCGACTTTTATTTGTTTTAGTTGTTTTCATTAATGTTTCTAATCGGGTAATTATATCACAGTTATCAAAAAAAATAAAGTCAAAAAGTGATTTTTTTATGCACTCAAAAAATATCAACAAAAGTAGCTATAGAAACACAAAAAAACGAGACGATGTTAAATACTGGATGCTCGATGTTTGAAAAAAAGGCATTTTCTTTTCCAAACATCCTTCCTCCAAAATCCAACATCTTTTTTTAAAATAGTTCCGTCACATCCTTTGGCAACTTGGATTCTAGAAGAACCACATCTCCTGATTTCAAATCTTTGACCTGTTTTTTTAGTTTTTTCAAATCTTTCCCATGAAACTGATTGCCACAAATGTCTGTCCCCAAATTTGAAAAATCTGGTTTCCACCAAAACACCTCCGTATCCATTTTCTCAAGCCTTTCAAAGATCTGTCGGTGAACCGATTCGGCATTTTCTCCGAGCTCCAGAAGCGGAATACCTACAAATATTTTCTTCCCAGAAAACTGATCCAAATGATCAACCGCTACCAGAACTCCGTCTGGATTAGCAGAGTATAAATCCGTCAAAACCGTAAAACCTTTTTTGTGTTTTTGAACAGATAGAGCTCTCTCCAATGGTGGCAATTTTTTCAGAGCTTTTTCTATTTCTTCCGGTTTCATTCCATACTCTCGACATGCTTCCATAGCAAGGAATGCATTTCCTACAAAAAATCCTCCTCCCCAAGGTAATACCATTTTTTTGCCATATATTTCAAATTCGGTTTTTTCTGGGTGTTTTTTCAGTTTTTTGGCAGCAGAAAAAGAAATTGGAATTTTGACAGCTTGGATCTCTCGATCTTCAAAAACTTGGGCCAAAAGCGGGCTGTTAGCATTGAAAAAAACTTTTTGAGCGGCTGATTCGGCTAGTTCAAATTTCGCTCGCTGAATTCGCTCCTGGGAACCAAAAAGTGATAAATGCTGTGTATTAATCCCGGTCAGAATCCCAATCTTTGGAAAAACAAAATTGCACACCTGCCGAATCTCCCCCATCTTGTACGCTCCAATCTCCACGACAAAAAACTTCCTTTTCGCTCCCTTTCGTAAAGGGAGCTGGCTCGAAGAGCCTGAGGGATTTTTTGCACCAGCATCAGCAAAGAATCCTCGATTCTTCAACACCAACCTCGCAATGGCTACCTCATTATTCTCGTTTCCAGGATTATAGAGCACGGCCTCTTCCCCAAATTTTGATTGCAAAAGATGAATCAAAATTGCTTTGGTTGAGCTTTTTCCAAAGCTTCCGGTGATACCAATCACTTCTACATTTTTATTCTGCTTCATAATCTGGCAAGCTTGATAAAAAAGAAACTGACGAACAAAAAATACCGGAATATCAGAGATAAAAACCGAAAGCCAAATCCAGAAAAAAATCGTTCGTTCCCAAAGAATGATAGTCAAAAGCCCAAGATTAAAATTCTGTTCTACTGCAAAGACAAAAACTGAACTAAAAACAGCAAACAAAAGTCCAATCAAAATAATTCGTCCAGAGATTCGAGGCCGTGGAAAGATTCCTCGAAAAAACCAAAGGTTAAAAAGATCCTTGATTCCATCTGTGGTAAAAAAATGAGCCCGCATCCGATCAAATCGATATTCTCGAATCTGCCAATTTTGTAGCCAAAACCCAGCTGTACGAACTCCCAGACCAAACCAAAAACAGAGAAGCATTAAGAAAATTTCACTCATTTAAACTTTTTTAAATCTTTTAGGGTTGAAATAATATCCTTCCATCCCTTCTAACACAAAAGAATTTCTAAAACCTTTATCATTTCCATCAAATTCAGTTACAATTTCTCGAATTCTCCACTTGGTTCCTCTTAATACCCGAATTACGAAATAGCAAAGAATTGATAAGCAAGGAGGATACGAAGATAAT
>CAYFOO010000091.1:0-3547 GCA_964344775.1 uncultured Candidatus Peribacteria bacterium | reverse complement strand
AAAAAAATTGAGCGACTGGGCCAGGGAAGAGGAACAGTGTATCGGAAAGTATAAAATTGAAGTCTATGAGTATTTCTTCTCAACAACTCGAACTTTATCTTCAATTCTTTCGAGGAAGAAAAGATATTTATGCTCTAAAATGGGAAAAGGGAAGTAAATCAGGTTGGAGTCCGGCATATCAGTTTGATTGGAATGAGTTTAATGCTTTTAGAGCTAAAGGGGGAACGATTAAAGACTTTGAAAATAAAGAATTGATTCGTTTGAATCGTGATGTAATTCAAAAACATCTCGAAGGAGATAAAAAGTTGGGAATGTATCCACTTTTGGATGCTAATACTTCTTATTTTATTGTGGCTGATTTTGACAAAGAAAATTGGAAGGAAGAATGTTTAGCATTTTATAATGTATGTCAGAATTTTGATATTCCATCCTATATCGAGCGA
The DNA here is from genome assembly GCA_964344775.1 of uncultured Candidatus Peribacteria bacterium. Lineage (GTDB taxonomy): Bacteria > Patescibacteriota > Gracilibacteria > UBA4473 > UBA4473 > CAYFMH01. The sequence goes on along the minus strand of CAYFOO010000091.1, from coordinate 3,104 downwards.
TCCAGTTCAGGTAATGGAGGACATGTTTGGATATTTTTTGAAGAAACTTATCCAGCGGTAAAAAGTAGAGGGATTGTTCTGGAACTTCTCAGGAGAGCCCTGCAGAAATCCTGGTTTGAAAAAGAAATTAGTTTTGATCGGCTTTTTCCAAATCAAGATTTTCACGGTAATAACCATGGATATGGGAATCTCATTGCATTACCACTTCAAGGGACACTCCTTGAGTCAGGAAATACAGCCTTTTTAAATCCCGAGAACTTTGAGCCGTATGCTAATCAATGGGAATTTTTAGGTGATGTTCAAAAAATTTCGAACTTGAAATTGGATGAATCCCATAAGAATCTTTGTGGTGAGAATTCAGACGAAAACTTAAATTCTTTATTTAGTTGTCAAAAAACCTCGTCAAAAGATCACCAGATAAAGTTACAAAACTCAGGGGGTATCATCACTATTTTTGTTCGTCATCAGATCTTTCTTCGCAAAGCAGAACTAAATGGGAAACTTGTTCGATTTTTAAGGGAAGAGTTAAACTTCGACAATAATGAATATCTGCTTAAGAAGAAATTTGGAAAAAGTGTTTATCAGACGGAAAAATATTTCAACCTCATTGAAGAAGATTCTGATTTAGTATTGATTCCCAGAGGATTTTTGAATGATTTGCTCAGCTTCTGTCATGAGCAAAAAATCAAATATAAAATACAAGATGAACGGAAAAAATTACCAGAAATAGCCTTTAATAGTCATATCGAGTTAAGAGACTATCAAGAAGCAGCTTTAGCGAAATTTGAAGCAAAAGATTTTGGAGTGCTAGTTGCTCCTCCTGGAAGTGGAAAAACAATTATGGGGCTGCAAATGATGGTAGAACGACAGCAACCGACTCTTATTATCGTTCATCGAAAACAATTATTGGATCAATGGGTGGAAAGAATCCAATCTTTTCTAAAAATTCCGAAAAAAGACATTGGGCAAATTGCGGGAAATAAAAAGAAGTTTGGGGAGAAGGTTACGGTAGCCATGATGCAAAGTTTGAGCAGAATGGAAGACTTATCTGAATCCCAAGATGAATTTGGGATGGTTATTGTTGATGAGTGTCACCATATTCCAGCCAAAACTTTTCGGGAAATTATTAAAAACTTTAATGCCTATTATCTATATGGTTTAACGGCTACACCGAAAAGAAAACATAATGATGAAAAATTGATCTTTGTTTACATCGGAAATATCGTTACGGAAGTAAATCCACATCAAAAAAATCTACTTCACACTGATCCGTGTATCAAAATTCGTGAAACCATGCTGTCTCTGCCTTTTGACTATCAGCTAGATAACCCTCAATTGTTACTCAAGATGTTAACATTTGATACAAGAAGGAATGAACAAATTTTAAGTGATATACAGAATGAACTTCAAAATAATCGAAAAATCCTGGTTTTAACGGAAAGAAAAGATCATATAGATATTCTGAACCTGTATCTAAAAGATCAATGTGAGGTGATTACCGTTTCGGGAGATGATTCAGTGCGAAGTAAGAAATCCAAACTTGAACAAGTGAATCTTGGGCATTTTCAAGTATTGATATCTACTGGACAGTTCTTTGGAGAAGGAATGGATTTTCCTGATTTGGATATTTTATTCTTGGTATTCCCTTTCTCCTTTGAGGGAAAATTAAAGCAGTATATTGGGCGGATTCAACGGAGCGAAGGTACAAAATTTTTGTATGATTATCGAGACAAGCAGATTCCATACTTGGAAAGTATGTTTAAAAAACGAAATCGATACTACCGAAAATTAACCAAGCAGAATCCGCGATTATTATAAACTCAAAAACATGACAGATAAATGTACAGGAGTAATTGTTGGAAAGTGGAGTATTGTCGATACTCCAGGGTGGGGTTTCGTAGAAAGAGGATTTGGAACCTTAGAAATTCGATCTGATGGATATGGAGATATTCAACTAGATTTATTGGACGCGAGTATACAAGGAGAGATTGGACACTTTAAAGTAGGGTTTATATTTGACTTTACCTTTGATGGAGAATGGGAATGTGATCACTGTTTTGGACAAGGGGAATTAGAGATTGCCTCTCTTACGGAACTTCATGGAGTATTAAAAATACATGATGGAGATGAAATAGAGTTTAAAGCCAAAAAAATCATATGAACCTTAAACTTACCATCGAACTCATTCCGGTCACCTGCTGGTACAAAAATGTACGAAAATTAGTCGGTTGGGAACGTTGGAAGATTATCCGCAATATTTGTTATGAAAAAGCCAATTATCGATGTGCTATTTGTAGATTTGAGGGGAAAGGGAAAATGCATTGCCATGAAACTTGGGAATATGATGACAAAAGAAAAATACAAATGCTTAAAGGATTTAAGTGTATTTGTGAGGATTGTCACATGGTCAAGCACATAGGACTTGCCAATATTCAAGCCTCAAATGGTTTACTGGATATGAAAAAACTAATAGCTCATTTTTTGAAGGTTAACCAAGTAGACAGAACTGTTTTTGAAAAACATTATGATGAATGTGCTGAAAAATGGAAGTGGCGGTCAAAATACAAGTGGAAAATGGAGTTAGGAGAATGGCAAAAAATTGTTCCAGAGAAGAAAAAACAATGATTTTTTGTATTTCTAAAACTGCCCTTAGTGTCCTACTTGGTTATGGAACAAAGTCTCCGACCCTTCTGAACATTCTAAAGGCTCAAACAGGGCTAAACATACCAAACCTCCCAATGTCCTGCTCACTATAGTGAAGAGGAATCAGGTGCCATTAGTGCCCCGTCTGGCGGAGAGAGCGGGATTCGAACCCGCGGTACTGTTGCCAGTACACACGCTTTCCAAGCGTGAACATTCGACCACTCTGTCATCTCTCCGTCGTCAGGATTGCCTGTATACTTCCGTGATTTCTTACAGAAATCAACTCCAGTATTTCGAAATCCTTCCTCCCAAAATTCGACCTGTCCCTATCTTTTTACTTCCTAGGTCAAATTTTGCTTTTTTAGGGCAAAAAAGCGGAAAGATTCTAAGAACCTTATTAGTTTTGTAAAGGAAACTCTGTGAAAGTCGTTTATAGCGAGTGTGTAAGGATTTTAGCTGAT
>CAYFOO010000090.1:0-3557 GCA_964344775.1 uncultured Candidatus Peribacteria bacterium | reverse complement strand
TAAATTTTCTCAATTTTACCAGCTTTTAATCAGTTTTGCAGAGTTTCCTTAAGAGCATTAAAATTTATTTCCCAAGTATTAGCACTTCTTTCAATAATTTGGTCAAATAATGATTGTTTTAGTTTTTCTTCAATTTCAGTAAAAACAATTAAACTATCTTCTTCAAAATCTAAGGAAAGACGATTCCCTTCTAAATTTCTTTTTCCTTTTTTAAGTTTTAAATTATTAATTTCTATTTGCAATCGTTCATCTTGATCACATAAAGCCCTCACAACATTAATTAAGTTTTTAAAGCAGCTTTGTTCGACAGCTTGTTCTATATCTTCCTCATCTTTATGAAATATTGGGACAACAATATAACCTTTTGTTTTATTTTTATGGCTCGCTTTTCTCAAGGCTCTTCCTGAAGCTTGAACAATATCTACTTTTGAATTTTTAGGATCACAAAAATAAACTAAATCTATAGTTGGTACATCTATTCCCTCCGTTAGACAACGAGCATTTGTCATTATTGCAGCAGTCTCATTAGCAAAATTGTTCATAATAATGCTTCTTCTATTTGTTGATTGTGCTCCTGTAACAGTTTCTACAAAAATTGAGGGAGATATTTTTTGATTCCGTTCTTTAAAGCTAATAGCACGCTTTATTGTTGAATGAAAAGTTATAGCATGTGTTGCTTTGTATTTTTTCATTACTTTTTCTAAAGCAAGATTATTAGCAATATCTTCTATTGTGCTTTCATCATCTTTATAAAATCTTTCTGTAATTAGATTTTGAACTTCTTTGTTGCTGACTCCTATCGCAATAATCTGATAGTCAACTAAAATCTTTTTTTCTATAGCATCCCCAAAACTCATCCTATGCAATTCCTGCCCATATATTCGACTGTCACTCATATCTGCCAATAATAGCTCTGACTCTTGATCTTCTAGTTTCTTTTTTAAGCGATCAGAAACTATTCTTGGTGTAGCTGTCATATATAATCTTTTTCTTATCTTTATGTTTTGGTCGGAATGAATAAGACTGAAATTACTATTATTTACTCCAGCTGTTTTATGTGCCTCATCACATATGGCCAAATCAAATTCAAAATTTAAATCTTTAGTAGCAGTTATAATTGCTTCTAAACTTTGATAAGTAGAGTAAATAATTGATTTATTATGGCTTTTTAAAAAATCTCGAATAACTTCTGGAGATGTTGTAACATTTCCGCCAATTTCATATGAATGAACGACAACAGAGTCTTTAGAAGAATCAATATCTTTTTCTGAACAAACACATAAATACGGAAACCAGTTCTTTTGTTGGCTATGCCATTCATTTTTTACTTGCCTTAAAAGAGCTAATGAAGGAACTAATACTAATGTATGTTTGGCATTTATTTTTTCTTTTATCCAGAGGGAAGTAAAAGTTTTCCCTGCCCCACAAGGGAGGATTAATTGGCCTCTGGAACTTCCCTTGAATCCATCTTCAACATCTTTTATTGCTTGCAACTGATAATCTCTAGGGAAAAAATGTTTTATTTTTTTATCTTTTTTATCAAGCGACATTCGTTCTATTGTATCACTAGTTAGATCCAGTAAATCTCCGAGAGTAATCATCGAAAATAAAGTTCCTTTTTTGTTTTTACTATGAGAATCTAGTCCTGATGCATTTGTAAAAACTAGAAAATGATCAGCTTGATCTCCTTCGGCGAATAAATTAGCAATCTTATCTTTTGTCCAAGAAAGATTTGCAGTTTGATCAACTCTAAATTTACATTGAACTACTGTTAACTTTTCTTCTTGGTCTTCAAGTACTATATCTACACCATAATCGATTGTTCCAAAATTTAGCTTTTGCTTTATATACAAAGGACACTCTTTAAATAACCAAACATTTTTATAATCCGAACATACTCTAGGGTCACACAGAAAGAAAAGTTTACAGAAATCTTCAAATAACAATCCAGATTTACTACCTGTAGGATCCAGCTTTTTTAATGCTAAGAAAATTTCATCCCACGAATTTTTTCCTTCTAATATCTTTTGAATTATATTCATCGAACTAAATGATAATCAGAGTTTCTCTTTTGAAAAGTTGTTTATTTTCCTACCACATTAATGTTTTCTGCATAAAATTAGTCAAACAATGCCATCTTCAGGAATTTTTGGATAATTTTTTGGAGAAACTTTGGATTGGTAGTAATTCTGATTAAGAGAAATTCTCTCCCATCAAGATGGTGGGATCACAGATTTTTTCTCTTTTTCCATACTCCTCATCCAACATTTTCTCCAACTCCAAATACTCCCTTCTCTCCGAAACCAACTCCTCAATCAGCTCCTCTTTAGAAAACTGATGAAGATCTACTAGGCGATCAAATCTTCCAGAAGCCCATTTATGTGTATTCATGATTTGGTTTTTAAGAAAACACTTCCTTCTTTCAGAACCAACTGACCTCTAATACATCGCAACATAGCGGTCTTTTCTTGGGCATTACCTCGTTCTAAAGTGAAACACAGATATTCATGCGGTGTCATCTCTTTAGCCTTATCCCCATACCTCTTCCTCTCCCAATCATTGAGCATATCCACATCATGCTTGAGTTTTCTAGAAAGATGCACCGAATCAAAAGTCACTTGGTGTACTAATTGTGCCAACTCCTCTATCAACTTTTCTTCTCGGATATACTTCGTCTTACAACTTCCTTTTCCTCCATACCTATTGCACTTGTAGTAAGTGTATTTCTTTCCGTGACGATTGATGTGTTCTTCTCCAGAAATACCACTTCCGCAATGAGCACATTTGAAAATTCGATTGAAGTAAAATTTCTTCCGTCCCCATTGTCCCTTATCACACACCTCTAATTTCTTTTGAGCCTTGTCGAAAGTTTCTTTGGTTATTAGTGGTTCATGAGAACCGTCATACCAGTTCCCAGTACCTTTGGGATATTCGAAACGTCCGTAGTAGAAGGGTTCTTTGAGAATACGGAAAATCATACTGAGTGTCACCGTCTTTCCAGTTTTACTTCGGAATCCTTCATCATCCATACATTCCCATACTTGTCGTCCACTCAGGCCACCTTCCGTAACATATTCGAAAATCTTTTTGATAAACGGAGCACGCTCTTCATCCAGAAAAATCTTGCTTGTCTCACTCAGGTTTTCACTACTACGAACAAGTTTATAGCCAAGAGGAACTGCACCAGGACGAATCCCCATGGCACATTTACTTCTCAGGCCTCGTTTTACATTCTTGGCTCGATTATCATTCTCTAGTTTTGCCTGAGAACACAGGATCATAAGGAGAAACTTCTCATCAGGCGTATTAGTGAAACTCTGACCGTGAGCTTGGACTTTTTTGAGCAGGCCTTTGTCCATCAGATCGACAAGTATGCCGAGATCTCCTGCATTTCTCGATAACCGATCCGGCGCCCAACAGAGAATAGCATTGTATCGCCGTTCATGCAGTCCTTGGATCAACTTGATGTATCCTTCTCGTCCGCCCGAGGCTTTGGCTGACTTACTAGACTTTCTGCACAATAAAGTTGTTCGGAGAGAAGAAATGGGGATAATGAG
>CAYFOO010000089.1:0-3615 GCA_964344775.1 uncultured Candidatus Peribacteria bacterium | reverse complement strand
TTTCTCTGAAATCGCTTATTTATGCGGTTAAATGCGATGGGTGTGAAAAATTACCCGCAAAAACATTGCTTTTTAGGGCTTTTTTGTGGTAAAATGCATAGATTAAAAACTCTAAATGACAGGAGATAATCCCAAACCAGAGCCAAAACCAACAGAAGCCCAAAAAGCTCCTGAAAGAACTGATAAACCAAAAATTGACCCTAAAAAAGTCCAAGCGGCCGCCAAAGCACACCCCAAAAAAGTAAAAGAAGTAGGCAAAAAAGCAAAAGCAAAAATAGAAAAAGTCTGCAAAGATGATGGTTCCTCTTTACCAAAGACCACGGCAGAACTCTTTGCACAACTCAAAAACCCAACGACTAAACCAGTACAAACTAAAAAACCAAAATCAAAAATACCACCAAAACTAGCCAATGTAAAAATCAAAAGAAAACCAAAACCACCCACACTTCCCGCTCCCCCCAAATTAAACGAAACAGAAAGAAAAAAAGTGGAAGAAACCAGAAAACCAAAGACAATTCCGGCGAATGCGGTTTATCCCGACATTTTGAAATCAAAAGCCGATCAAAATGGGATCGAACGATTTACGAACAAAGATGGAAATCGAATCGTATGGGATAGAAAACGAAATATCATGAATGTTTTTGATAAAACTGGACACCAAATAGCTCATTATGAAAAAGACAAAACAAAAAACGTTTTTTTTGATAAACAGGGCCACCCTCTCCAAGACTATCAATCCGAAAGACAGCTCACTCCCCAAATATCAGAGGATGAATACATGGCACGGCTACAAAAGTCCACCCCCAATAGACAAGAATTTTTTCGATATGAAAAAATATTCTTGGAAAACAGCGATACAGGAGGGATTCGTCCAGAGGCTCAAAAAAGGCATCCAAAATCCTTATTAAAAAAAATCCGTGAATACGGAAAAACAATTGCTATGGTCCCTCAATTAAAAGCCGAAATCGAAAAACAATTTGGTGTAAAAATACAAACAGAACAAGAAGAAAATAAATCAGTAATTACTCATCCATCTTCTGTCGCACAACTTCGGGCTCAACTGGAAAACCTCCAAACAGAATTACAAAAATTTTCGCCTACTTTTTTGAAAAACGTAGATATAAAAAAATTTCATTTGCTGTCTGATGCCATCATAAAAAAAGGAAACGGAAGACCAAAAGATCATTCCCTGAGAAATGATAGTAATTATGCAGGAGTATACGATAATTCTGATAAAGAAATAGGAATATTCTCAAAAACTCCCTATGTGATACCCCATGAGATCGGACATGCCGCCGATGACACCGATGGCGGAATGAAAAATGACAATCCCCGCTGGATCCGGTGTTCCAAAAAACACGGAGGGGAAGCAGCCGCTACATATCTGGGAGACAAACATAAAGATCTAGAAGAACGCCCAACCCATTTTCCTTCTGAATATGGGACTAAATCTACCGATGAGGACTTCGCAGAAGTAGTGGGAGAACTCATGGATCCAGAAAGCAAAATACAAGAACAAGCCAAAACCGAACCCGGCCTTGCTTGGAAAGTAAAAGAAACAAAAAGATTCATTCTAGATGTATCAGAAGGAGAAATGGATGAACAATATTGGAAAGATCTAAAGACCGGAAAAATAGATCATGATTATTGGCAAAAAAGGCGAGCACGAGGTGACTTCCCAGAAAATCATCAAAAAAAGGACGACAAAAGCTGTGTGGTTTCTTGAGCTACAAACATCCTATTTTGGCTTGAAAAGAAGTTTTACCCCTTCAAATACCTCCACCGGATATAAAGTAGTCCCAAAATAGCCCCAATCAGATCTGCCACAAGATCCAAAGAAGTATTAAGATATCCTCCCACTCCCGATGCAGAAATTATTTCTGCTACAAAAAATTCAACAATTTCGTTCCAAGCCCCTACTCCCAGCCCAGCCATTACGATCACGATTGAAAGTGCCGTGAACCCAACCATTTTTTTTAATGCCTGGTTTAGTACGGTTTCTCCTTTTTCGTTTTGAGCTGTTCTCCATATAGTAAAATAACGGTGAACAGTCTTCCAGTTTGGATAATCGCTTGGTAGTTGTCTCCACTGACAACCGGTTTTTAACAAATACAAAACAGCATTAAAAATCTCAAACAAATTTATTTCTCTTGGCTTTGTTCGTTTTTTAGCTGATTCTAAAATTGTTCGAATTTCTTCGAACTGTTCCCGAGTTATTTCACTCGGATACTTTTTTTCTGTTTTCATTTTTAAAGGGTTAAATTTTACCCTTTAATCCTATATTAATCCTTTTTCTGAGTAAGTTTTTTATTCATAATAGATCCGAGACAGGTTTTGAGTCCTTCGAAAACAGCTAAAACAAGCTGGTATATAGGACAAAATTACTCCTGATTTTCTATCACCATGAATTGGGGGCAGTTAGAAAGCAATCCCACACCAAGCAAGACAAAGGAGAAAATGATAAAAAATATAAAATAGCGATTCCCGCTGAGATCCCTATCACAACAAATCCTTTTTTTCTGAATTTTTCAAAGAAAACCATAATCAAGCCCAAAAAAGCAGCTAATCCACAAATAGAAAACAATCCCATTTCAATAAGAAACATTTGCCTAAAAGTAAAAACATCATAAAAGTGTTCTCTAGTGAAAAAAGGATTATAGTTCGGCCTAAAAAGAAACAACAACACAAATCCAAAAATCGCCAAAAGATTAAGACTGAGAAGCACAAGATGTTTTTTTTCAAGTTTCATATTTAATAAATTTTATGGTATTTGGAGTTCTCCCCGAAGCCAAACTCCATTTTTATCCTGAAATTTAAAATCGCTGTTTTTAAAGGGTTTTGTCGTCTCTGGATCTGCACCTTTTACCACTTTCCCCAGATAGTATACATGATCTTTATCTTTGATCGTAAAATTATTGATCACTTCTGTGGTGTCTGGATCTATCCACCATATTCTTTGCGATTTATCTCCCGCTTTTTCAAAGAAGTAAACACTCCCATCACTTTTATAATAATAAGCATTTATTCGGGTCAAATCTCTTCGGTTCGGGGGTTCGTATTGCACGTAAAAAACAAGTCCTCCAATCAAAGAAAGTAAAACAAAAGTTAAAATAAATCTGACTACTGGAAGTTTTTTAAACCACTTCTGAATGTATTCGATAAGGTACCCTACTCCAAGACCCAAAAACATAAAACAAAACAACTGAGGAACGGAAAAGAGAAAAATAAGACCGGCGGTAGAAGATGCCGCTCCATACTTATAAAAATCAAGGTGAACTAGTAAATGAAGCCCTATCAATAACCCTCCTCCGAGCCCCAAGGCCCAACAACTTTTTATAAAAAAATAAGCCAGGGTACTAAAAATTAAATAGGGCAAAAGCAGCCAGCCGAAATATAAAAAAATGCTAAAAAGGTCAACAAGCCCAAATACTGAAAAATCCACATTAATGAAAGTGAGGAAAATACCAAAAAATAAAGCACTTAAGGCAATTAATTTGTGGGGAGTGAGAGAAGTATTAAATTTCATTTTATAAGATTTTTAAATTCTATCATCACCATACATTAATAGAGTTTCTGCACAATAAAAAAAGCGACAGGTGCATTATCCCCAATCCC
>CAYFOO010000088.1:0-3660 GCA_964344775.1 uncultured Candidatus Peribacteria bacterium | reverse complement strand
GCTAAAATCCTTACACACTCGCTATAAACGACTTTCACAGAGTTTCCTTAAAGAATACCGTAAGAAAAATCCTGACACTTGGCCAACTTCGCAGGTGATTTTTAATGGATTAAGAATAGGAGCGTGGGCATCGAATCAAAGGACACTTTTTAACAATCAACGATTGTCTCTGGAAAAAATTCAAAAATTAAACTCCATTAAATTTCTTTGGAGTTCTCAGGAAGATAATTTTGATAAAAAATATGAGAAATTAAAAGAATGGTTAAAGAGGCATAGTGGGGAATATCCAAACGCACAAGGAGACTCTTTAGAAGAAAAAACTCTTGCTGCTTGGATTGGTGTTCAAAGGAGAGCTTTTAAGGATGACAAACTAGATCCCGATAGATTTCAAAAATTAGAAGAAATTGGATTTATTTGGGATAAACAAGATCATAATTTTAAAGAAAAGTTAGAACGATTAATTGTATTTATCCACCAAAATGGTAAATATCCAGTACAAAGATCTACGAATGAAAATGAAAAAAGTTTAGCGGTATTTTGTATGACTTGTCGTACTAGAAAAAGAAAAGGTATTCTTAAGAAATATTGGGAAGATAAATTAAATGAAATTAATTTTGAATGGGAGCCTGATAATTTGAGGTGGGAAAAATTCTTATTGGAGGTGGCTGAATTCTATGAGGTAAATAATCGATTGCCTCTGGCGAGCAAGGAGAATCCAAAAGAAAACGAATTAGCAAGGTGGATAAGTACGCAAAAAAGAGAATTAAAAACTAAAAAAATTTCAGAGGATAAAATAAAAAAATTAAAGGCATTAGGAATTGATTTTGTTAAAATTGATAAAGACAACAAAAAAAAACAATGGTTAATTAATTTTGAAAAAGTAAAAAAAATTAAATCAGAAAAAGAAAGGTGGCCTTCAAGCCAAAAAAGCGAAGAAGGGGCTTCTGCAAAATGGCTAGAAGTTGAAAGAAAAAAATTCAAAAACAATACTTTGGAGGATTGGAAAATTAACAAAATGAATGAATTAGGAGAATGGCTACCGACAAGAAACAAAGATGTCTTTGAACAACAATGGATACAAAAATTTGGATTATTAAAAACATTTATTGAAGAAAATAAAAGATGGCCATCTGGGGTAAAAAACGCCCCTCCTGATGAACGGAAACTTGCATTTTGGGTCACTCAACAAAAAAACCTCTATTGGGGAAGATTGAAAAATTTCAAACCATTAAGTCCAAATCGTATTAAAATGCTAAATTCAATAAAAATCGATTGGGGAGTAGAAAAAAAGGAGGTTAAAACTTTTACTAAATGGTGTGACATATTTAAAGAGTGGGGGGCTACTCACGACTCTTCCCCAAGGAGAACTGGGGAAAAGGATGCAGAAGAAAGTCTTTATTTTTGGGTTAGTAAAACAAGAAGTAAATTAAAGAAAGGAAAACTTACAAATACTGAAATTGAATTATTGAAGGAAATAGGATTTAAATAAGATAAGAAAGTATTTACACTAATTTTAATGCTCTACTGGAAACTTTTAATAGATGAAATTTAAAAAATCATGACAGTCCCGAATAATAAGCATATCGAAGAATTCCTTGATTATTATTGCGAATCAAAGGAGGAACTCAATTATGCAGTGATGCTAAAGGGTGCTTGGGGATCAGGGAAAACATATTTCATGAAAGATTATGTTTCTAAAAAAGGAAAACAATCAAAATTTTTGCACTTAAGTTTATATGGTATATCAAGTTTTTTGGAGTTAGATGATTTAATTCTTTCTGAAGTTGTGGGAAAAAAACATCTATCCAAATGGTTTGTTAAAGTTTTTAAGCAAGTAGAGCTCCCCAAATTAAAGGAATATTTCAAATTTAAAGGTGCAGAAAAGATAATTCTTAAAAGACTCTTAAAAGATGGTTATATTTTAATCTTTGATGATTTAGAAAGGTGTAAAATCTCAATGGATGAGCTCTTGGGATATATTAATTCTTTCGTAGAGTTCCAAAATAAAAAAGTTATCCTCATTGCAAACGAAGATGAAATAAGTGAGGCTGAAGCCGAGAAATATAAAAAAATAAAAGAAAAGCTAGTGGGAAAAACTTTTGAAGTTGTTCCACTTTTTGATGAGGCTTTTGAGTACTTTTTAAACAAGTTTAAAGATATTGCGTATAAAAAATTCTTAACTGAAAACAGGGATTTGATTTTTGGAATATATGCAAAGTCCCAATATAACAACATCAGAGTGACAATAACCTCCCTGTTTAATTTTGAAAGGCTATTTAAGATTTTCAGCTCAGAAGTTAAAAAAAATACAGAGATTATGCGACAAATCTTTCGAGTATTTTTAATTTTTTCTATTGAAAGTAAAAAAGGGAGATTTTCTCTTTGTGACTTAGAGGAATTAAAAAATTTTGAAGTTTTAAAGTTGGCAAATAGAACGAAGGAAGTCCCTGCTGAGAAAATAGATTTTACAAAGAAATATGACAATTTCTCATTTTATGAGATCATTTTAAGCCCCATAAACTGGATAAACATTTTAGATGGAAACATTATTGATAAGGAATCTATAAATAAAGATTTGAAACTATTTATTTCAAATGAAAATGAAACATGGCAAAAACTATGGGATATGTGGAAGCAAACAGACGATGAATTTGAAGAAAATCTAAAAGACGTGAGAGCTAAATTTGAAGCCAAAAAGTATCAGGATATTGGTGTTGTTTTACATGTATTGTCCCGGTTTATTCGTTTTTCAAAAGAAGGCTTGATAGAAACCACTCTTGAGGATCTCGTCCAAGTAGGAAAAGACTACATTGATTATTTATTTGAAAAAAAATTATTAGAAAAAGAAATGGATCGTCATGGTTGGGGCGGGTTAGGATTTCCTGAACCAAAGGATGATGATGAATTTCAAAAAATTTTTGACTATCTTCGAGAAAAACAACTTCAGGTTGAAATCATTGAACGAGAAGAATTTGGAGAAAAATTACTAAAACAGACTTTAGATAAAGACCCAGAAAAAGTAGGCAGAATTTTGGGTTTTATAAAACATGATTCCCGTGCCCAACAACCAATTTGTGCAAATTGGAAAGCAGATATTTTTGTTGATAAGTTTTGTAAAACTTCCCCACAAATCCGTAAAACTTTAATAATGGGGATAGAAGAAAGATATAAGATGCTAGGTCATTATGAATGTTTAACTGAGGAAAAGACTTTTTTACTAGGGCTAGAAAAAGCTTTGAAGGCACGTACTAAAAAGCAAAAAGGAAAACTAAGTAGTTTCCATTTAAACGCATTTCTATCAACCGGAGTAATTCCTTCAATTAAGCGAATAAACAAATTTTCTAAAAAAACAAAACAAAATGAGATAACTAATTAGCCCAAAAAATCATGAAATTAAAAGACAGAAGACATTATCAGATAATGCAAAAAATGCGTGAAGTTCTGATGAATTCAGACAAATTTATTGGCGTTATGATCCACAGCAATGAATTAATAAGCCCTCTCAAAAATGAGTTTAAAGACGATGAGCTCGTTTACACAGTTAGGTTATTAGTACAAAAGGGCTATTTTGAACCCTATGATACCTCTGAGTCATTAGATTCAATAACCCGAATTACGAAATTCGGTTTTTATCTAAATTTGGATAAAAAAAGCGAAGGT
>CAYFOO010000087.1:0-3710 GCA_964344775.1 uncultured Candidatus Peribacteria bacterium | reverse complement strand
TGTAGAGATCCCAGTTGAGTTCTTTGAGATCCTGATATCCATCAAATTGTTCGATGATGTCATCCTCGATTACGAGATTCATTTTGTGTGTAATTTCTTCCCACTTTTTTAGGGTTTTGTCGTCAATTTTATGTTTTTGGAGCGTTGATTTTTTATCCAACTCAGAAAGTGAATCAAGGTGTTCAATCACTTTTCTCAGGATCCAGACGATCATGATATTGGAGTAGGCATTGTCTTTGAACCCAAATTCATCATGGCCAGGCAATTTCTCATGAAATTCATCCGGTCCCATGATCCCATAGGTGTGATAGCGACCATCTTTTTTATCAAATTGAGCCAAGCTTCCAGCGAATTGAGCAATAGCAAAAAAAAGCTCTTCTCCGGCGGATTCCCAAAATTCTAAATCTTCCGTTTTTCGCCAATAGTTCCAGACGTTGTAGGCGATCGCAAATCCGACATGTCGCTGATGAATACTGTGATCAGGATCCCAACCTTTGGAGAGGGGATTGTAGTTCATCGTCGGGGTGACCTCTTCTCCTGTGGATCCACTCTGCCAGGGAAACATCGCTCCCTCGTATCCATTTTTTTCAGCTCTTTCACGAGCCCTGGGGAGTCGATTGTATCGGTAGAGAAGGAGTGATTTTGCCGTAGTGGGACAGTGCAATGTGTAGAAGTTCATCACATACACTTCATCCCAAAAAATATGTCCCTGATACCCTTCGCCACTGAGTCCTCGAGCGGGGAGTCCGGCATCAATATCTGCATTGTTTGGGGAAGCGGTCTGGATCAGATGAAATGTGTGAAACCGCAGTGCGAGCTGAGAAAAGTTGTCCCCTTGGATTTGGATATCAAATTTGTGCCAGAGGTTGGCCCAGGCTTTTTTGTGTGATTTTAGGAGTGTGGAAAAGTCAGAATTTTTTTGGAGGGATTTTTGACTTTCGGTGAGTGGGTCTTTTATGCCTTTATCCTTTGACGTGTAGATAGCGATTAACTTTTCGACCGTATAAGTTTTTCCTTGTTCTACCTGAAAAGGATACGTACGACCAACTTTTTCTTCTTCTCGGATGTCTTGGAATCCTGGAAAAAAAAGTTTGTTTTGATGATGGAAGGTGACTTTTTCAGCAACAGCGATTTTTATTTTTGATTCGGTCGTCTGGGCTGAGATTGCACAAATTTTATCTTCAATCAGGGGCGTAATAGCTTCCCAGTGTTTACAGCTAAAAGGCTGATGAAGGATGCCAAGATTCATAACGCTGCCATCGATTTGAGTTTTGATTGTGATCGTTCCATCGTAGTTTTCGGGCGTGATTTTGTACTGAAATCCGGCCAAATGATACTCCGTCATATGCACAAACCGCTCGGTTTCTACTTTTGTGATTCGGCCTTTTTTGTCTTTTATTCGACAGTTGAGCTTGAGAACGCCTTCTTGCATATCAAGTGTTTGTTGATACTCGAGAAAATCAGCTGCCTCTACGCAGAGCCAATCGCCCTCATCTATTTTAAAAGTAAGAAAAAAAGCGTTTGGGCAATTAACCGCATCTTCGTGGATGAGGGTATCGTCCAGGAGTTGCTCTTCTCGTTTATTAAACAGTCCCGCTACAAAAGTGGCCGGAGAATGAATCTCGGAGGTGGCTTCTGCCCCCAATGAGGCGCCTCGTACGCCCATGTATCCGTTTCCTAGAGAACAGAGGGTTTCTCGGGTCTTTTTTTCTTTGGGGTCAAAGTAGTCGTAGGTCAGGGACCAGGTGGGATCGAACATTGGGGTTGGCATGAATTTTTTCAATTAACAATGAACAGAGAACAGTGATCAACAAACAACAAACAGTTAATTAACAAAAAATCTACAATCTGCAATCTTCAATTTCTAATTCTGATAAATCTTTTACTACGAGATTGGCTCCATTGTCCAGGAAATCTTGTGTGTTTCCGTTTCGAGCGATGCCGACGATGAGGCCAAAGTCTCCATCTTTTCCGGCTTGAACGCCAGCGATGGCATCCTCTATGACTATCGATGACTCTGGATTTGTGTTTAATAATTTTGTACAAAAAACAAAACTATCTCCCTTTGGTTTGCTGGGGAGATTTTTTTCGGCAATTTCGATGCCCGTCACGACTTCACCGAAAAGATTAGTGATGCCAGTCTTTTCTAGGATTTTATGACCATTTTTGGAGGAGGTGACGAGGCCGGTTTTGATATTTTGGTTTTTGGCTTTTTTTATAAACTCTACAGAGCTTGAGAAAAGCAGATCTTCGGGGGCAGATTTTTCTAATTCTTTTTGGAAGTATTTATTTTTTTTGTTGCCCAGGCCGCAGATAGTTTTTTCGTTTTCATTATCCTCTGGCGTGCCGAGTGGGAGATCGATATTTCGTGATGCGAGGAAGTGTTTGATTCCGTCGTAGCGAGAGTGACCATCCACATATTTTAGATAGTCACCGTGGGTGAATTCTGGTAGGTTTTGTGCTTCCAGCACTTCATCGAAGAGCTGCTTCCAGGCTTGGAAATGCACGGTAGCGGTCTGGGTGATGACACCGTCGAGGTCGAAGATGATAGATTTGGGGAATTTTTTCATTGAGTTTTTAATTCAAAATTCAAAAAGTAAAAATCAAAATTTAGGATTTTTTTGGTTTTAAGAATTTTTTCTTTTGTGTTTTTTTTTGATCCGATTTTTGAGATTGTTTGTAGAGATCTTGTTTGTTTTATTTTGTAGGACTTTTGGGAGTGCTTCTACTTCTAGTGGTTGAATGAGCAGGCCTTTTGAGGTTTCTTGAGCAACAAATTTTTTTGTATTGAACTGGCTTCGCCATTTTTTTGGCAGGGTGATCTGGCCGGTGTTGAACATCGAGAGCGTGTATGGCATTTTTTAGTTAAATTAGTTAATTTGATGATATTAGTTAATTTGTAAAAAGCAAGGCAAACGCAGGCTCCATAGTTCTCGACTTTTTTTTAAAAGTTATGTCTGTCGGGACTGTGGAGCCACGATGCTGTCGTAATCATCCACTGCAATTATCCCTGATTTTTCTGTTAATCGATTTTGAGCAGAACTTAGCAGCCAATATTCTGGCAAATCCACATAATTTTTTCTCACCGGGTTGAAGTGGATATATTCAATTTTTTGATGTAAAAATTCTTCTGTAGCAATTAATTTGGGACAATTTTCTCTCTGCCAGATTTGATTTTCGTATCCCTTCTTTTTGCTAAAACTGTTCCGAATAGTATTCAGCAGGTATTTTCGATTGTCTTTTTCGAGCATTTTCAAAATTTCTCGAGTGGTATGTTTTTTGAAATCGCTAATTATTTGAGATAGTTTGGATCCTTCTCTCGCTCGAGCAATCAGATGGATGTGATTGCTCATGATGACATATTCGTACAAAAGAAGACCTTTGTTTTTTCTGCAAAAGGTCAGGCTATCAAGGATAATTTTGAAATATTCCGGTTTTGTGAAAACGTCGATCCACTCGATAAGTGTGAGAGTCAAAAAGTGTGGCTCATTTTCGTTTTCTTGTTGGATTCTTTGGGTTGGCATAGATTGGTTATATGCCTATTTTTTTGTAAAAGCAATGTGGCATAGACAAAATGGCTCCACAGGTCGAAAAAACAGCAAGCTCCATAATTCCGTAAATTTCAAGGAAAAAATAAGAAGGATTGTGGAGCTGAAATGCAAAATGGCTCCACAGTCCCGAGGACTCGGGAACTATGGAGCCTGCGGGGG
>CAYFOO010000086.1:0-3924 GCA_964344775.1 uncultured Candidatus Peribacteria bacterium | reverse complement strand
TCAGTATACTTTTTTTTATTCTTTGTGGGAAGTTATTTTGTTACTAATCCTTAGTATTTTTCATGTTTTGAGTATTACTACGGCAAAGATAGTTAAAATTAGATGTTCTCAAATATTACAAGAAATTCCGGCAGATTGTTCTTGATTTTTTATTTATGTGGAGTAGTTAAAGTTTTACATGGTTGGTTATTTTAACACTTTTCTTTGGTCTTTGACGCCTTTTCTTGAGCTGAGGGCGGCGATTCCTTTGGGATATTTAAGATTTGATCTTTCTATTTTTGAGGCCACTTTTGTTTCTATCTTGGGAGTTATTTTGACGGTCGCGATTTTAATCATTTTGTTGCCGATTTTTGTGAATTTTTTTGAAAAACACATTCCTCTCTTTCATCGGATCATGCAGGCGATCTTTGCACGCACCCGTGCCAAACATTCTCACAAGATGGAAATCCTAGGAGATATATTTTTAGTGATTCTTGTTTCTTTGCCACTGCCGGGGAGTGGGGGATGGACAGGAGCTTTGTTGGCTTATCTTTTTGGAGTACCACCCAAAAAAGCTTTTTTACTTATTTCTCTTGGAGTTATTTTTAGTGGAATTATTGTGGCGGGGCTGACCATATCCGGAGTCGGAATTTGGCAACTGATTAACGAATTTGGACAGGAGGTTCTACCGTAAATTCCCAGATTTCTGAGGGATCTTTTTGGGGGAGTCGATCAAAACCAGGGAAAATCTGCACTTCCGCTCCGAAGTTTTCGGTAATTTTTTGAGCTTCAAAGATCGGTGGTTGGTCGCTGAGATTGGCAGAGGTCGCGGTGATCGGAAAATCAATTTCTTTTGCTATCTCCGGGATAGTACAGACTCGAAAAGCCACTTTTCCATCCGGCCAAAATTTACTCTGTGGAAGTGAGTCTTTGGGCTTGAGAATCGTGGTTTTTGGACTTTCAAAGAAGTAATCTTCATCTAAATCATCTGGAACTTCAGCAAATTCTTTGAGCATCTCAAAATCTCTGACCATGAGGGAGAAGTATTTTTCGTCGGGTCTGTTTTTTAGTTTCTGCAATTTTGTGAGTGTTTCAGGATCATCCGCACGGACTCCCAGGCCGAAGCTGGTGTCGGTGGGGTAGGCGGTGATAACCTTATGTTTAAACATTTTGTTTTCAATTAATAATGAGCAATGAACAATTACAAATGCAGAATTATGAATTATGAATTATGAATCAAGGGAAAAAATGTTTGACCCGTGCAGAAAAATTTTTAGAATCTCTTTCGCTCTTCTTGTTTTTTGAGAATCTCCGATCAAGCCCTTAAAGGCTTGTGAGGAAAGCGGAGCGGTCACGAAGTATGTGGAGTCCCGAGGATTTGGGACGGAACGTACGCAGTTACCCAGCGACGCACGTGTCGTATAATGGCTTATTACCCCAGCCTTCCAAGCTGGTGATGCGGGTTCGATTCCCGCCACGTGCTCCATTAAAATTCTTGAAACCAAACAGTTTTTTCTCTAAACTGAACGTTGCTTTTTTTGTGTTAACATGAAGCCAAGAGTTTTCAAAATACACAGAACTCCTGTAATACTCTTTCTACAAGTATTGTTACTTATGATTCTTTCTGATATTTTCTTCTTTTTAATTGTTCTGTTTTTTGATTTTGCAGAGGGAGATAGTAAGTTTATGGAGCTTCTCACAGCAAAAGAAGAACTTTTCTTGGGAATTATGTTATTTCAATTTTTTGTTTCGGCTTACTTATTTGTGAGCTGGATACTTAATTACTATTGGTTTGATGAAAAAATTCTTTTTCACAAGAAAGGAATCCTTCATATACAAACTGAAGAATATATTTTGTCAGAAGTTGAGGCAGCTACATGTACTCAAAACCTCTTGGGAAGAATTTTTGACTATGGAACTATTCACTTGGTTTTTTCAAGAAAAGAATTTTACCTTCCTTTGGTTCCTCATCCAGAAAATTTCCTGAAAATTATTAATGATGAAAAAATTACTTTTTCTAATTCGAAAGGATTTTAGATAATAATTTTTTGGTAAATCATAGGTTCGGATTGCTTTTGACATAACACTCTCAAAAAATACAAGAATTTTCCACCACGTTTTCTTGATAATTTAGAAAAGCTTAAATATATTCATCCTATGCTCAAAAATTTTTTCTTCATTTTCGCGTTTTGTCTTTTTTTATTTGGTTGTGATACCTCTGAAATGAAAAATAATTCACCTCAAAAACCAAATCAGGAAGAAATTGCCACGTTTGCGGGCGGATGTTTTTGGTGTGTAGAATCGGCCTTTGAGCACTACGATGGAGTGTGGGAAGTAATCTCTGGATACATTGGAGGGGATGAAAAAAATCCAAGTTACGGAGAGGTTTCCGCTGGGAAAACGCATCATCTGGAAGCGGTAGAAGTACATTTTGATCCTGTCAAAATTAGTTATGAGGATTTGCTTCAGATTTTTTGGCGGCAAATTGATCCGACGGATGGTGAAGGGAGCTTTGTCGATCGGGGAGATCAGTATCGATCGGCAATTTTTTATCACAATCCAGAACAGAAGAAATTAGCCGAAGTTTCTAAAAAAGAACTCGAAGAAATCGGAAAATATAAAACCCCGATTGTGACGGAAATCCGAGAAGCAACCGAGTTTTACCCCGCGGAGGACTACCACCAGGACTACTACAAAAAAAATCCCGTTCGTTATAAATTTTACCGTTTTAATTCTGGGCGGGATCAGTATCGAGAAAAAACCTGGGGAGCGGATAAGGATTACCAGGTAGACAAAGACTATCTGTCTCATCTCACGCCTTTGCAGTACAAAGTCACGCAAGAGGACGGCACGGAGCCTCCTTTTGACAATGAATATTGGGATAACACCGAGGAGGGGATTTATGTGGATATTGTTTCTGGAGAGCCGCTTTTTTCTTCCGTTCACAAGTTCAAATCCGGGACGGGATGGCCGAGTTTTACCGAACCTTTAGTGCCCGAAAATATCATGGAGAGAGAAGACTCTCGATTTTTTATGAAACGAACAGAAGTGCGAAGTCGGGAGGGGGACTCTCATTTGGGACACATCTTTAATGACGGACCAGCACCGACAGGACTTCGATATTGTATTAATTCTGCGGCTCTTCGTTTTGTGCCGAAGGAAAAATTGGAAGCGGAGGGGTATGAGGAGTTTGTGAAAATTTCTGAAAAGTAATTTTTTACTTTTTCTTTTTCGCTTCCTCAAATATTCCTTCTGTATCAATCCCTAGTTTTTGTGCTTTTTCCATGAGTTGCAGGAGCATCGCTTCATCGTCGAAATCATCATCTTCTTTCCCCGCAAAATAGGCCCCTTGTAGGGAACTCATAAGTCGATCGTTTACTAGTTTCATTCGAGCGGCCATGACCTCGATGGAAAGTTTCTCTTTTTTAATAATAGTCAGGTTTTTTGTATTATCACAGCCAAAACACTTGAGTTTATCTCGCTCAGTCATAGCACTGTCCAAATTGCACCTGGGACAGAGAAAAGTGATCATCCATTTGGGGGCGTTTGGTGGTAGTTTGGTCATAATTTACACATTAAACTTTCCTTGGCTGTTTCAGTTCTCTCCTGTCGGCCGAAGTTTGGGGATTCTGTTTGAACCCAACGTAGGCTGATGGCCTGAAACTTTTCTAGTTCAGGTTGTGCACGACCGAACTGGTTAGGCTTCAATCGAGACGATTGAAGCAGCATTGGTTCTTTTTTGATAATAGTTAGTTCCTCCGTGTTTTCACAATAAAAACACCTGGGTTTGTCCCGTTCACACATCGCACTGTCGATATTACATTTTGGACAGAGGTAGGTGATCATCCATTTTGGTTTGTTGTCGTCTGATTTTGTCATGATTTTTATACATTAAGGAAACTCTGTGAAAGTCGTTTATAGCGAGTGTGTAAGGATTTTAGCTGA
>CAYFOO010000085.1:0-3992 GCA_964344775.1 uncultured Candidatus Peribacteria bacterium | reverse complement strand
CTCATTATCCCCATTTCTTCTCTCCGAACAACTTTATTGTGCAGAAAGTCTAGTATATGGTATATGGGAGATTTAATTACTCCCTTAAAAATATATCTTTCAAAATCCCATATACGATATACCACATACCATCTTCTTTTTTATTCCTAACTGATACAATTCAAATGCACGATTTCCTCTCTCACCTCCAATGGCGCAATGCCACAAAAGATTTTGATCCAGATCAGAAAGTTCCGCAGGAAGAATTGAAAAAGATTCTAGGAGCGATTCATTTTGCTCCGAGTTCTTATGGGCTTCAACCGTATCATGTAAAGGTGATTGCTCATCAGACTTTGAAAAACTCTCTTTTACCACATAGTCTTGATCAGTCACAAATTGTGAACTGTTCACATTTATTAGTTTTTTGTGTTCGAACAGATGCAAATGATCGAATAGAAAAATATTTGGAGACCGCTAGTAGTGGGAATCCGGAAATAAAAGAAAAATTGGCGGGATACGGTCAGATAATGCGAGATTCTGTGGGAAAATTCTCAGAAGAGAAACTCCTTTGCTGGGCACAAAAACAAGCTTACATTGCTCTCGGATTTGCGATGGCCGCTTGTGCGGAAGAAGAAGTAGATTCTTGTCCCATAGAAGGATTTGATCCAGAAAAATATGATGAAATATTAAATCTTCCAGCTTATCTAAAATCAACAGTGTTATTGCCGATAGGTTATCGAAAATCAGATCCAAATCGTCCAAAAGTTCGATTTTCAGATGAGGATTTGTTTTCGTTTGAATGATGGCGATCCCGCCAAGAATCGAACTTGGATCGTCGGTTCCGCAAACCGATGTTTTTCCATTAAACTACGGGATCGCGTCGTCGTAGACGACGCACACTCCATTCCGAAGTTTCGGAATTTCGTTAAGCTCTGTTTACTCCTTCTTCCAAAATTTAACCTGTTTTGAGATTCAAACTTGTAGTTTAAATTTTGTAACTTTTTTTTGTATTAATTAAAAATTCAAGCTTCAAGATTCTAGATTCAAACCCTTCTTTGTCAAAAAACTTGCAATAACTCACTCACTGTGCTACCTTCGCTGAAAATTAATTTTCAGTTCATGAAAACTATTGCCCAAGCCCTCACCTTCGATGATGTACTACTTGTACCACAGTACTCAGAAATACTGCCAAAGACAGTCTCACTCAAGACGCAGTTTACTCGGAATATCAAACTTAACATTCCTCTTGTTTCCGCTGCTATGGATACGGTGACCGAAGAAAATATGGCGATCATCATGGCCCTTCATGGAGGGATTGGCGTAATTCACAAAAATTGTACTCCGAGTGAGCAGGCCGAAATGGTTCACAAAGTAAAACGATTCGAAAGTGGATTTATTCGTGAGCCTTTAGTTCTCAGTCCAAATCATAAGATATCTGACGTGATTGGAATCCGAGAAAAGTATGGATTTAAATCTATTCCTATTACAAAAGACGGAACTTTGCAGGGCAAGCTCGTAGGTTTAATCGGTCGAAACGATTATTTATCAAAACATGCTGATTTTCTCATTTCAGAACGCATGACACGACTAGAGGACCTTCTCAAAGCAGAAGAGCCCATCACACTCGAGGAAGCCAATGATATCTTGGAAGAATCAAAATATTCGAAATTAGTGGTACTTCGTTCAAATGGAACGCTTTCAGCTCTTCTCACCCGAAAAGATATCGAAAAAAATGAGCAGTATCCGGATTCAGTGAAAGATAAAGAAAAAAGACTGAGAGTAGCTGCAGCAGTAGGACCAGCCAAAAATATGGAAGAACGAGTAGAAAAACTTATTGATGCTCATGTGGATGTTCTGGTGGTAGATACTGCTCATGGTCATTCAAAAGGGGTCATTGATACAGTGAAATATATCAAAGATAAATACCCAAAACTGGATGTGGTGGGTGGAAACATTGCTACTGCTGCAGGGGCTGAAGCACTCATTGATGCGGGAGTAGATGGGATCAAAGTGGGGATTGGTCCTGGATCGATTTGTACTACTCGTATCATTGCTGGAGTGGGGGTTCCTCAGCTTTCTGCAGTTATGAATGTGGTGAAAGTAGCAGAAAATCACAAGGTTCCAGTAATTGCTGATGGAGGGATTAAATTTTCTGGTGACGTGGCCAAGGTTCTAGCGGGAGGGGCTAGTTCTGTCATGGTGGGATCGATCATGGCTGGGACGACAGAGTCCCCAGGAGAGCTCATTTATTCTGAAGGAAAAACTTATAAATACTATCGAGGTATGGGGTCCCTCGCAGCCATGACTAGAGGAGGAAAAGAACGATATGGACAATCAAATGTGGCGGATGATAAGCTTGTTCCTGAAGGAATTGAAGGAAAAGTACTGCTCAAAGGTTCAGCAAAAACTGAGATTTTTCAACTCTGTGGAGGTGTGCGAAGTTCAATGGGGTATTGTGGATCAAAGGATATCGCCACTTTCCAAAAAAAATCAGAATTCGTACAGATCACCAATGCGGGACTCCGAGAATCACATCCACATGATATCTCGATTCTGAAAGATGCACCGAATTACCGAGGGTAGGGAGAGAAAGTTAGAAGTAAGAAGTAAGAATTTAATTCTGCCTTCTTGCTTTTGCCTTCTGCAATCCTAATTACTGATTTTGTACCGAATTCAAAATGCTGAGCATCGCATCACGGAATTCTGCTGGTCCGGAGGCCTCGAAATAGGACTTAAAATCTCGTGGATGTTCTATGAAGACGAGAGGATCTTCGATTCTTTCTGTCGTTTTTTCTGTTGGAGTTTCGCTTTCCTTGATCACTACCCAGAACTCTGCTCCTCCAGGGGTAGAGAATTCATATGTAGCAAATCCGATTCTCGTGAGAGCATCTTTAGAAGGACCAAAATTTCGGAACCAAAATCCATAGGGGACTTTCATGGAAAATCCGTAATAAGCACTGTCATAATTGAACGCTCGATTATCAATTAAATTTTTAAACTCTTTCTTAATCGTCACGGTTGGAGCTAGTTTAGCAGCTGATTCTTTTTCTAATTTTTCGAAAGGATCTTCTTTTATTTCTTCTTCTTTTTCACCCAAAAACTTTTCTAGCAATGTTTTTTTATCAGTATCTTTTGTAGCTTTTTCTTCAGGGACTTCCATGGTTTCCTCTTCAATAGGTGGTTCTTCTTTGATTTTTTCAGCTTCCTTTTCTGCCTGAGCCTTCATGTCTGCTTTTTTGGCTTCTCGGACATTTTCTTCTCCCTCCACAAATGAGTTGAGCAGCTTAAAGAAAGCCTTTTTCTTTTCAAATTCTTCGTAGCTGTGGGTAAAGACAAATTCGTATTTTTGATCTTCGAGATTAGAAAAAAGTGTGAGGACCTGTCTTTCTCTTCCAAATTCATCGGTCGAAATATCTTTTGTCCCTGCGAGATTAGAAATTAGTACATTCGGATCAGTGTTTTTATCCTTTTTTGTGAGCTCAGAGACTGAGAAGGTTAAAAACACGCGTCGTCCGGCATCATCTTTGTCCAGGAAATAGGCGGTTCCGTCTGGAGAAAGGGAGTACTCCCAGTTTTTCGGATAGATAAAGGTGAATTTCTTCGTCAAAAATCGTTCTTCGGTGGACTCTTCTTCGCTTTTTTCTTCAATATCTTGCAGTCGGACCGCTTCTACCCAAAAAATCTCTCGCATTTTTTCCGACCGGCTGACACCGTCTACTTCTACTTTTCGTCCTTCGAAGTCTTCGAGTCGGACTACTTCAGAGGCGAGATAGGAGACAAGCTTTCCTTCTTTTTCCAGTCGATGTGTGGCACTGGTGGCGACCGAAACGGAAAAAGGAAAAATTTCTCCGGAAACAGTTTCTAATTCTTCTTCCGGCAAACGAACAAAGGGATCTTCTTTTTCTGGGAAAACACAGGCGGTAAGCAGGATTCCAAGTCCAATGATAATAGTAGTAAGAAGTTTCGGAAATCGCATGATGAGGGATTTTTAAAAGATTTTTTATAAAAATCAA
>CAYFOO010000084.1:0-4038 GCA_964344775.1 uncultured Candidatus Peribacteria bacterium | reverse complement strand
TGTTGTTCTCATAAGCTCATTATCCCCATTTCTTCTCTCCGAACAACTTTATTGTTCAGAAAGTCTAATTTTTTCAAATTCGGCTTTTGATAGATTTGTTTGTTTTAAAATATCCAAAAAGGGGCCCTGGCGAATTATTTTTTGATTAGCTTTGACGATAGTGGTGCGTCCTTTTTGATTTCGTAATTTTATGTGAGAACCTTTTTGTCGGACAATCTCAAATCCTACGATTTTTAGCACTTTTAGGATTTCTTTGGAGGAATATCTTTTAGGCATTGACGAGGAGTTTTCCAGTTTCAAAGTTTGTCACATGGCAAGGTGTTTTTTGATCTTCATCCTCCAAATATAGTTCTACTGCTTCTTTTAGACTTTCAATAGCGTCTTTTTTGTCATTTCCTTGAGTGGTAACAGGGTATTCCAAACAACGGATCACAAATCCTTCATCTTCCTGCCAAATGATGTAGGAGATATTCATTGTATTTAAAATTTATTTATTTTTTATAAAAAAGTCAAAGTGTGATTTCTCAAAATTTTTGACTTTTTATTCTGCATTTCTAAAATCGCCAAGCTTATTTTAACTATCTAAAAAAATGACCAAACGAAACACCCTCGACAAAGTCCGTAACATCGGAATTATCGCCCATATCGATGCGGGGAAAACTACCGTTACTGAACGAGTACTTTTCTATACCGGGAAATCTCACAAAATCGGAGAAGTACACGAAGGAGAAGCCACTATGGATTGGATGGAGCAAGAGCAAGAGCGAGGGATTACGATCACCTCTGCCGCTACGACTTGTTTCTGGAAAGACTGTCAGATCAACATTATCGATACGCCGGGACACGTGGATTTTACGGCGGAAGTGGAGCGTTCTCTGCGAGTACTCGATGGAGCGGTGTGTGTATTTGATGGAGTGGCCGGAGTAGAGCCACAATCAGAGACGGTATGGCGACAAGCCGACAAATATCATGTGCCACGAATGTGTTTTATCAATAAGTTGGACCGAACTGGAGCGAGTTTTTGGGGATCATACGATTCAATTATTGAACGACTTACGAAGAATGCTTTCCCAATCCAATTACCAGTAGGAATTGAAAGTAATTTCAAAGGACTGATCGATTTGGTCGAGATGAAAGCCATCATGTACTACGATGATCTGGGGAAAGATGTGCGAGTAGAAGACATCCCAGAAGATCAAAAAGCTGAAGCCGATGAATGGCGAGGGAAAATGCTGGAAGCACTCGCTGAATCTGATGAAGAATTGATGGAAAAATATCTTGGTGGAGAAGAGCTCTCTGTAGATGAAATCAAAGCTGGGATTCGTCGTGCTACGATCGCCGGACACTTCGTCCCCGTGATGACCGGGACCGCTTTGAAAAATAAAGGAGTGCAGCCTGTGCTCGACAACGTAAATACGTACATGCCATCACCTTTGGACATTCCAGCGGCAAAAGGAATTAATCCAAAAACAGAGGAGGAAGAAGAACGAAAAGCAGCAGATTCTGAACCTTTGGCGGCATTGGCTTTTAAGATTGCTACCGATCCATTTGTGGGACGTCTTTCTTTTGTTCGAGTATACTCAGGGGTGCTCAAATCTGGAAGCTATGTCTACAACGTCTCCAGTGGAGAAAAAGAACGAATTGGACGACTGCTTCAGATGCATGCCAACTCTCGAGAAGAAATCCAAGACATTCCAGCCGGACACATTGGAGCGGTGGTAGGACTTAAAAATACCAAGACCGGAGACACACTCTGTGATGAAGGAAAATCTATTTTACTTGAATCAATTGATTTCCCAGATCCAGTGATTTCTATTTCCGTAGAGCCAAAGACAAAAGCTGATCAGGAAAAAATGGGGTTGGCGTTAGCTAAATTGGCGGAAGAAGATCCAACATTTCAAGTACGAACTGACGAAGAAACCAACCAGACTATTATTTCTGGAATGGGAGAACTCCACCTCGATATCATCGTGGATCGTCTCAAACGAGAGTTTAAAGTCGAAGCGAATATCGGACAACCACAAGTAGCCTACCGAGAAACTATCCAAAAAGAAGTGGAAGCCGAATACCAACACAAGAAACAATCTGGAGGACGAGGGCAGTTTGGACATGTGGTCTGTAAAATCCGTCCAGGAGAAACCGGATCTGGATTTGTGTTTAAAAACTCTATCAAGGGGGCCTCAATTCCAAATGAGTATATCCCAGGTTGTGAAAAAGGATTTAGAGAAGCAGTTACTCGTGGAGTGATTGCTGGATACCAAGTGGTAGATGTAGAAGTCGAACTTATCGACGGTAGCTATCACGATGTGGATTCGTCAGAACTCGCGTTTAAAATCGCTGCAGCACAAGCTTTCAAAGACGGAGCGAAAAAAGCTGATCCAGTGCTCCTTGAGCCAGTAATGGACGTAGAAGTGGTGACTCCGGAAGATTACATGGGGGACGTAATGGGAGATATTTCTGCCAAACGAGGAGTGATCCAAGAAATGGGAGATCGAGGAATAGCCAAAACAGTAAAAGCCAAAATCCCACTCGCGAGCATGTTTGGATACGCGACAGAGCTCCGGTCCATGACCCAGGGACGAGCCAGCTACACCATGGAGTTTGCCGACTATGCCAAGGTGCCAAATAATGTCGCTCAAGAGATCATCACTGAGCGGAGTGGCGGGAGTGAATAGAGGTTAAGCATAAGCTACTCTTTTTCCCGTTTCAGGTTCTGCTTCATACGCTTCAAAAGTTTTGCCAGATTCTTTGGCAGCTTTGTCTTTGAAGCTTTTTAAAAGCTCTCCTACCGTTAGTTTTCTTGTATTTCGAGATCCTCCAAATGCTTCCCACCAATGTTTTTCCAATTTTTTTGCTAAATCTTGCCCAGGAAATGCAAATTGCAAATAACGAATTGATCTTTTTCCCAACAAAGAAACAATTTCTTCTATGGGAGTCTCTGTTTGAAGATTATATCTTTCTTTTTCTACCACAATCTTATCACCAGGTTTAACAGCTTCTGTGAATGGTACGACATTATCCACTTGAGCTTTTATTCCAGACGCGGTTTTATTTATTTCTTTTTTAGCGACGTTTTTTTCTTGTCGTTTTTTTTCGATCACTTTTTTTTGAGCTGCAGCTTTTCTTTCTTCATCAAAATCTCTTAAATGTTCTTCTCCAAGTTTCTTCCCTCCTTTTTTTTCTCCTTCTAGTTCGTTTAAGTTATTTGCGCCAACTACCACAGGACCTTCGAGTTCTGGAAAAATTCGATCAAGATCTGAATCCTTATGTTTTTTTATAAACAATCGAACCATTTTCGTGTGGATTTAAGAAATAAATCTAAGCATTGTACCACAAAAAAATTATTTTTTCAACCAAAAATTGACGAATACCAGGAATTAGCTAAGATTTCTGCTGTTAATTTTAAAAAAATGAAAAAATCTATTTCTTTTGTTCTTTGTGCTCTGTTCTTTGTTCTTTGTCCTCCGGTTTCCGCTCATCACGAATGGGGCTCATATGCTTCTACTGAAATGCCTGACATCAACGCCATTATCGATCAAGCCATGAGCGATGCGGATAAGGCTATGGAAAAAGGCATGAAACCTATCCACTTCTCTGACGATGGAATGGAAATCAAAACCGAAGAAGGCATGGTAAAGTATGGTAAAAGTGGTGTAGAAGTAGCTAATGAAAAAGGAAATGTGAAGTACGGAAAAGACGGAATGCATGTCTCCGAAGGAGACGAAAGTATCAGCTGGGATGCCAATGGACTCAATGTGAAGTCAAAAGATGGAAACGTGAAATATGATAAAGATGGCATAGAAGTAAATTCTAGCGATGAAGCAGTCAAGATCGATGGATCTGGCGTGCATGTGAAAGATGGAGACAAAGAGCTCCATGTTCCGATGGATGGTGGATTTATGAACGGATTTTTTCAGAATTTCTTCTCTTTTTCTTGGTTTCCGTTTTGGGGAAATTAAAAATAGTCCTTGTGTTCTTTGTTTTTAGGGCGTGTTCACATAAACAAAAAAAAGAGTAGAATAGAGTTATGAAAATAAC
>CAYFOO010000083.1:0-4062 GCA_964344775.1 uncultured Candidatus Peribacteria bacterium | reverse complement strand
CTCTTATTTCGCAAAAATTCCAAATTATTAAAGCGGCTTAGTATAAAAACATCAAGAATTCCCAATTTATAAATGCAGAAAGCGATGTCAGCCAACCACCCCCGTATTGCTAGAAAGCGATGCGGGGGCCCAATTTATTTTGATTTATTTACTCCCTGTTTTGGGCAAAAATCTCGAAGAAAACATTCTGAACAAATGGGCGTCGGTGCCTTACAAAAATCTCTCCCAAATTGCACCAATTGATGAGACAGTGTCCCCCATTTTTTCTGAGGGAGCTTTTTCATGAGATCCTGTTCTATTTTTTCGGGATCTTTTTGTGTTGTAAACCCCACCCGCCGACTAATCCTCCCGACATGCGTATCCACTACAAACCCCTCATTTTTTTGAAATAAATTCCAGAGGATCACATTGGCCGTTTTCCGCCCCACCCCTGGCAAAGTTACCAAATCTTCCATCGTGTCCGGCACCTCGCCATCAAAATCCAAAACCATCTTTTCCGCCGCCCCTTTGAGCGACTTAGATTTGGACCGAAAAAATCCCAACGGCCGAATAATCCCTTCTAATTCTTCAATCGGCCGAGCCGCATAATGCTCCAGAGTGGGAAATTCTAAAAAAAGTTTTGGCGTGACCGCATTGACTCTTTTGTCTGTGCATTGTGCCGAGAGGATTACGGAAAAAAGCAATGTCCAAGGTCTTTTTTTATCATAATCTAGATGACATTTTTCTGTAGCGTAGTGATTTTCGATTTCTGTGAGAAAGATTTTGGGATCCATAGGTTTAACTGTCTGTTTAACTGTTTTCTAATTCCCAAGTTAAACTTGGGAATTAATCGGTTAACCCCCTTGTAACAAAAGCTTTGCTTTTTTACAATCTCCCCATGAGATCTACCTATAAAATCCTGGATGAGGCTTATCCTTATTTCATAACCATCACAATAATTGAATGGATTCCTGTTTTTACCAAACAAAAATATTTTGAAATCATTACTGATTCTCTGAAATTTTGTAGAAAACAAGGAAAATTCAAATTACATGCTTTTGTGATTTTGGATAACCATCTACATTTGATTATCTCAGGGGATAATCTCTCGGCAGGAATAAGAGATTTCAAAAGACACACGGCTCGTAAAATTATTGAAACTGCTGAATTGGATAATCAAAAATGGCTCTTAAATCAATTCAATTTTTTCAAAAAGAAATACAAAATCGAAAGTGACTTTCAAGTTTGGCAGGAAGGATTTCATCCACAAATGATCGAAAATGAAAAAATACTAACACAAAAAGCAGAATATATTCACAAAAATCCAGTCAAAAGAGGTTTTGTGAAGAATGCGGAACATTGGATTTACTCTAGTGCCAGCAATTATATTTTGGGAAATGGAATTTTGGATGTTGATCCTTTTGAATAATGTAGAAGTAAAACTTCTTGGAAATTTTTTATTCCCAAGCTAAGCTTGGGAATAAGTATTTAGTTATGAAAAAACTATTTTTTCTCTCCACGCTCATCCCTGCCCTCACATTTGCCAGCATCGGCGATGAACTTGATGCTTTGCTAGAGAACTTCTTTGGTGGAGAAAAAAAAGAAGCACAAATTCAAAAAATTGAAGAAGTAGAAATCCCAGCTCATCCCACCCCGGAGAATCTGAAGGAGGTCCGAGAACAAATCTTTTGGGAAGAAGAAGGCTTAGAACAAACAGAACAAGAAATTAATCTTTCTAATGAAAAACTCCAAGACACGCTCCAAAAAAAACACACACTCCAGACCCAACTCCATCTCATGGATGCCAACCTCGGACAGGTGACTAAAAACCTCAAAGAGCTCGCTCCCCAAGAACAAAAATGGAAATATGAACTCGAGCAGCTCACTCGAGAAAAATCAGATATTGCTGCTCTGCTTCGGGCTCAAACCCGAGATTATGAAAATTTTCTACAAAAAAACTATCTGCAAAACGAAAACTTTGGCACTGGAGAAGGTACGGGATTGCTCAATTGGCTTTTTTCGACCAAAACGGTGTCCCAGATCCTGGAAGATAAAAAACGACAAAAAAGGTTTGAGGAACAAAAAAAATCGCAGCTGGAAAAATTGAACATACTCAAAAAAGAGATGGACAAAAAAGAACGAGCCCTTGCTGCTCTCTATGGAAAAATCGAAAGTCTTCGAACTCAAATGTTTCGACAAAAAAAGGCCATCACCGATCTGACAGAAAACAAAGCCAAAACCATTGCTCATCTAGAATATGAAGAAGGCAAAAAACAAAGAGAACTCGATAATCTCAAACGTCAGCGAAAAGAATCCACGCACACCCTCCAACAGCTCAAAACACAGATGGAAAAAATAAAAGAAAAATTGATTGAAGGGGAAAATGTACAAAACACAGACAGTCCAATTTTTGAGTTTCCGTTAAAAATCCGGATGAAAGTGATGGCTGAATTCCGAGATGAAGATTATGAACGAGAATTTGGGATTCAGCACGATGGGGTAGATTTTTTCGCTCCCCAGGGAACCGATATTTTTGCCCCAGCTGATGGGATAGTGACGAAGACGGTCTTCGATGGATTTGGGTATGCGTACCTGATTCTCGAACATCCAAATGGATTCCACACGGTATACGGACACGTATCAGATATCCTGGTAAATGAAGGACAAGAGGTAACTCAGGGCGATCTGATCGGAAAAACCGGTGGTGCCTCAGGAATAGAAGGATCAGGATATTTCACTTCGGGAGAACACTTGCACTTCGAGGTGTTGAAAGATGGGAAGTTCTTGGATCCGATGAGGTTTTTGAAGTGATTAAACTGCTTCAGCAAAACTCATGGCATAGCTTCCTGTTTCTTCAATAATTTCTAAACTTATCGATTCACGAGGAACATCCGCATGTTTCCCTTTTCCCCTCCTCTTTGCCTGAATCATAGCCTTATCCGAATTTTCATCTAGTTTAGAAAGATTCTCTGATTTTTTAGGATCAAATATGTCCCACCCGATTGCTATACGAAGCGGAATAACAATTCCCTCAAATTCAAAAGGTTTATCAAAAGCCGCTAAAATAGTTCTGGCAATATTCTCTGCCTCTTCTTCTGATCTCACATCTGCCACCCCTTTGAATTCATCTCCTCCCACACGAGCTATCGTATCTGTTTTTCGTTTGAAACATACATCAAGTCTTCTTGCTGCTTCACAAATAGCTGCATCAGCAAATTCATGACTGATCTCTTCATTCATATATTTCAAAAAATTCAAATCGATGAAAAAATAAGCTAGTTTTCTTCCACTCTTACTTCGTTCTACACTCGCAATTCTTTGTTCCAAACGGTCTCCAAAAAGAGTTCTATTGGGAAGCTCTGTCATGGCGTCATGAGTAGATTGATGAACCAAGTTGTGAAGAGCTTCGGCAGAAGGATCCCATAAAATAACTCGAGAACTTTTTTCTCCATTGGCCCGATTTACCTTCATGTTTACAAGTTTTTTGGCCCCAGCAGTAGATCGAACATACACATTAATATTAAATCCTTTTTCGCTGCCAAACATTTTTCCTTTCAACATTTCATGAAATTCTTCTTTCGTAGGAGGGTCTTCCTGAGGTCCAATATAGGGCTCCAAAAATTTTAATAAATCTTTTATAGTTCTCATTCCTAAATCTTTAATATTAATATCTTTCGGGAGTTCATCTCCTTCTTTTAAATCCAAAATCATTTTCAAAAAAGCCAGATTTATATCAGAAATATTGAGTTCTCCATCCATCATGATTCCCCCCACATCAGCACTATTGAAAAATAATGCCTGTCTTCTATGGGTTTCTTGTTGATTTTTAAAAATTTTTTCATTCTCTTCTTGTAGGATAAGATCCGCCATAAAATCTGTGATATCTCTTACAAACTCTTTTCCTATTTCGTCCAACCTTGCCCCCGGCTCTAGATAGAAATTAGCGACCATCTCTATTTTTGCACTCGTCGTAGAATCTTTTCTTTCGCGATACTCTACATGATGTCCATGATCAGGAATCCCAGGAAATTTAACTTCATGTAGCTCGCAAACACCCCCCTCCATACAATCACCTTCATTAAG
>CAYFOO010000082.1:0-4126 GCA_964344775.1 uncultured Candidatus Peribacteria bacterium | reverse complement strand
CTTATTTCAGCTATCCATAATTTTGAACTATGAACAGTTATGCAGGAAGTCTAATTTAAAAAAGAGGAAAAGGCATTTGCATTTTTTAAGCATTAGATAAAAATCCGAAAGATGAATATGAATAACGACCAGGATCAGAAAATTGTTCTCTATCAGTCGAAAGATGGAGAACTTGCTTTAGATGTGACATTTGAGGGAGAAACCGTTTGGCTTTCTCAAAAACAAATGGCTGAACTTTTTGGAGTAGGAAGACAAGCTATTACCAAACATCTGTTAAATATCTTTAAAGCCGATGAGCTAGAGAAAAATTCAGCGTGTTCCATTTTGGAACATACTGCCAACGATGGAAAGAAATATAAAACAAAGTTTTACAATTTGGATGCTATTATCTCTGTCGGTTACAGAGTTAACTCGTCTCAAGCAACCCAATTCCGAATCTGGGCCACAAAAATCCTAAAAGACCATCTCATCAAAGGCTACTCTTTAAACGAAAAACGTCTCCAAGAAAAGGGCTTTGATGAATTCGAAAAAGCTATCTCTCTCATCAAACAAACACTCGATAAAAAAGAACTCACAACCGATGAAGCCACGGGACTTCTAAAAGTAATCACCGACTACGCCAACAGTTGGCTTCTGCTTCAAAAATACGATGAGGCCACTTTAACCACTCCCAAGGAAAAAGTGCATTCTGAATATGTGTTGGATTCGGAAGAGGCTCTGAAATCAATTGCTGAGTTGAAGCAAACTTTGATGGCGAAAAAAGAAGCCAGTGAACTTTTCGGCCAAGAGCGAGAACCTCTCAGTGGGATTTTGGGAAACATTTATCAGACTTTTGGAGAAGAAGATTTATACGAAAGTATCGAGGAAAAATCTGCCCACATTTTGTATTTCATCATCAAAGATCATCCGTTTGTGGATGGAAATAAACGAATTGGTTCGTTCTTGTTTATCCTATTTTTGGCGAAGCATAACTATTTGACCGACTCAAATGGAGAGCGAAAGTTTAATGATAATGCTTTGGTGGCTTTGGCGTTGTTGATAGCTGAGAGTGATCCGAAGCAAAAGGATTTGATTATCAAGTTGATAATGAATTTTGTGAGGGGAGAATGATAGTTTTTTTTTACTAAATATTTCATGAAAAAATCTGAAAAAAAGTGTGGATTGTGTGGGAAAAAAGAAAAACTCACTAAAACGCCTTGTTGTGACCAGTGGATTTGTGACGACTATGACAATTATGTCATGTTCTCATATGCAAGAAACAGTTGTGCCAGAAATCATGACCGGTATACTCTATGTGGTTATCACTATCATAATCAACATACGGGGGATTGGGATGGTTGTAAAAAATGTAGGGATGAAATTGAAACAGAAATGTATGTTTATTATGGAACGAATGAGTACAATTTCCGAAAACTTAAGAATCCACCAAAATATGAACCTACTAAATGTTGTAAATGCGGGAAAGTTATTAAATTGGCGGATGGAGGGTATTCTATGGGGTCGGAAGGGTATAAGTGTTGGAATTGTGGGATATAGTTTAATTATTTATGACCATGAATGATTTAATTTCAAAAAAATATAAAAAATTAACTAAACTGTTTTTTTGAGCAAAATAATTGTTCAATGATACAGATGGAGGGATGCTCTTATGTTTTCATTTTGCAATGCTTCATTCCGAGGTTGAGCACTCAAATATTCATTCGTTTAACTCATTTCATTTTTCGTGTCGAACCCTGGGTTTGGGTTCAAATCCCGACTTATAACTAAAAAACAAAAAACCAGCCTTTGGGTGGATTGTTGTTTTTTATGGTACAGGCGGAGGGATTCGAACCCCCGACACCCGGTTCCGAAGACCGGTGCTCTATCCAGCTGAGCTACGCGTGCTTGTGATAGACTGCATTAAGAACATTTTGGAGTAAAAACTCACCATCAAGCCAATGACACCCAGTCAGTTTTTTAACCTGACTATCCGGACTGTCCTTTGCAAAATAAGAATTTAATCGGAAAAGACAAGTAAATTTGTTTCGGTTTCTTTATGGCATTGTGTTTTCTCCTTATCCCCATCTCCCTTCTCCTGCTTTTACGCCACTCATTTTCTATTTGAAACCTTGTTCTTGGTTCCTTTACTTGCAGAATTGCTCTCGGAAGTATGTCTTTTACTGGTTCAAACATTATTTGTGGTGTTAAAATTTAGAATACAAACCTCTCCCAGAAGAATAATCGTACTCGATATTTTGGCGTGTTTCCGCCCCAAATCTGTTCTTGGCTATGACTAGCTTTCTTTCCAAAATTTGTTTCCGTTCGCTGTTCCCATTACGCCTACATTCGAAAATCTCCTGTTTTAGTTCCCATTCTTTTTGAATGTTTCTATCAATACTGATGAACACATCACAGGCAGCAAAAAGGTCTCCCCCTCCTTTGGCGTTGTAAAGCCCATCGCTTGATCTAGCAGAGTCATTTGATATTTGTGAAAGAAGGATCACGGGGATGTCTGTTTGCTTGCAGAACTTTTGTATCGAATGAGCAAGGTTTTGCATTCGTTCGTACTCAGTCCTCCCTTGTGTTCCAATGATTTGGGCAAAATCAATCAATATCACGTCTGGCTTTGTTTCATAGGACTGAGCGTCCATACTGATTTCGAACCAACTACGCTTGTCAGTAACAATATCTAATTTCCAATTTTGTGTCTCTTTTTCGTTATCCTTGTAAAAAGTCCGGAGCCTTTCCAGAACAGCAACAACATCTTCTCCTCTCATTTCTAATGAGTAGAAGATAGCTCTTTTATTTTGTCTCAAGAAGTTCCGAACCATTTGCAGAGCCATCGTGGTTTTTCCACTTCCGGAATATCCGGACAATATCCAAAACCTACTAGGCAATAACCCTTCTGTTTTTTCATCTATCAGATCGTTCCCAGTACCGATGTAAAGACTTGCATTTTCATTCCGACTGCTAATTTCTTTTTGATGGAGGCTAGATAATTCTTTTAGACTTCGAGGCTTTACATCCTTTATTTGAGCAATTGAAATAAAGTCTCTAATTGTCTCTGAGAGGACTTTTTCTAGTTCTGCTTCTGTTGCCACGTTTTCCATTGTTTTTCGGCAGAGAGCGGTTATTTTACGCTTTGAGCTATTTTCTCGTACGATGGCTGCATACTGTTCAATATGACTTGAAACAGGAACATAATTAGCAAGGTCAGCTAGATATTCGGGGGAAACTTCCTCCAATTTGCCCTTAGTATTTAGAGCTTCTGAAACAGTTGTGAGGTCTATTGGAGTTTCCCCATAAAAAAGCTCTGTAAAAACATTCCAGATACTCCTTAAACTTTCATCTGAGAAATCTGTTGGTTTCAAGGAGACTTTTGTGAAGGACTTGCCATCTAACAGCACACATCCAACTACTGATCTTTCGGCTTCGTTGAGTTCTATTTTCATTCTTTATTAGGTTAAAAGTTACCTCCTAAGCTACCGGAGTGAGCATTCTTTTTAGTTATCCAATTATTTGCAGCTGCCTTCCATTTTCTCATTTTATTCTTCCCGACCATCCAACCATTCGACTCATAATAATTAAAAAACAGTTCTGCCTCCTTTGTTAGTTCTCCCTTTTCAGAAAAGTAAGATTTAACTTCTTCTAAAGAAGGAGGAATAAACTTCTCTTTCTTTGGTTCTTGGTTTTGGTTTAATTGTTTTTGGTTACTGTCTCTTTGGTGGAGTACATCTACACTCTCTAGTGTACTAGGTACTCCTTGTGGTGGAGTAGGTACTCTTTCTGAAGGACTACCTATCAGAACTTCATACAAAGTTGAGTCCTTTTCATTTGAGTCCTTTTTTTGCCTTTGCGTTCGTTTTATCAATTCCTTTTTTTCCAGTTCATCTAAATGCTTGTTTACAGCGGATTTAGACATACCACATTCTTCAGCCAACCTCTTTTGAGATGGAAAACACTTATTGGCTCCGTCTGTGCGATAGCACAACCAAGCAAAGAGCGTTTGTTGAAATGGAGACAGTCCTTTGCACACCTCTGCTGGGAAAATCCCAAAAGTGCCATTTTTTAAGCGTTGCATTTTGTTAGGGAGTTAAGGAAACTCTGCAAAACTGATTAAAAGCTGGTAAAATTGAGAAAATTTAAC
>CAYFOO010000081.1:0-4196 GCA_964344775.1 uncultured Candidatus Peribacteria bacterium | reverse complement strand
CCAAGTCTCACTGCCAGAACTCGCTGAGTTGTACTGCCAAGTGCCGCTATTGTTTCGAACGATAGATCGCCAGGCGGGATCACTACCACCAGCTCCTCCCGCAATAGAATATTCTTTTGTTTGTCCCAGGCTCCATGTTTCTCCGGTTGCAGAATCAAGGACCGTCTCTTCTCCAGAAAAACTCCCCGTATTGGAACCAAGAAGTGAAAAATCTCTTGGTGTTCGACTTGTATTTGTTGAAGCAGAAGGAATGGTTATTTTGAAACTTGTAGGAGAAATAGCATTACCACCCCCTAAATCAATTTGTATCCATTCCGGATAAGATTGAGATTCTTGTGCATACCACCAATTCCCATCGGCCGCTCCTACTCCATCAAAAGCTTGATAGGGACCACTTCCTTGAGCACTAGAAGCGGAAACCGCCAATGGGGATGGCGAGGAATTCCCCGTCATGTTTGAAGTCGGATAAGCGGTAGTATCCACCATAATTTCTAGTTCTCCCAGTGTAATCGCTTGTCCGTTACTCGCGTCTACCCGAAGACGAAAATACCGATAGTTTTCTGCTTCACTCCCCCCATCCCACACCTTCCAAGTATTTCGATTGTCAAAGGAAAGGGCATAATAATTATTTCCCTCATTGAGCGTCTCTGTTACCGTCACCCCATCTACACTAGACCAACTACTACTATCGAGCTGGGCGGTTGTGGTGGTGATGGTTTGGATACTAGAAGCAGAAGATGTATTCTCATCTGTGATGGAAAGGTTATCGATAATATGTCTATTCCCTCCAACTGGATCTCCCACTGATGTGGTAAACCACATATCTGTATTACTAGTAGCACCCCAGGTATACTTTAATCCCGTCTCATCAGAAAGCGTAATTGTACCGTTATTTCTTTCAAAAACAATACGATGTCCCACCGGGTCATAAGAAATTGTTTCAATGATGGAAGTCGATCTACTAAACCTGGTGCTACCGTTTCCATTCCCAAAGAAAAAGGCTCCAAAACTAGGCGTATTCTGCGAATTCATCAAATTCCCATCAAATCCTGGCTGAGAAGCAGAAGTCTCCATAAAACCAAACCAGGATCCATAAACATTGTTCTCAATCCAATCAAACTCAACCCTAAAATCTCCAGAAAGAGCCTGGGTAACGTAAGAAGTCCGATCGGTAGGATGACTTATAGTAATTTGAGTCCCTGAATAAGAAATAATATTCCCCGAATCCGTCCAATCTGATTCTCCTGGCTGGAAAGGCCCTATTTTTAATTTCCCCACTCCACCACTCACCTCTATCTTGTCCGCATCTTCAACGGCATAATTCCCTGCCGTCGTAAACGGAAACTCAGCCGATCCACTCTGCGGAGGATCTTCATCGAAGGGGATATTTGCTACCCCCCCACTCCCACTCGATCCCGGAGCTATCGTCGTCTTGTAATTGGTATCATCCGTCCCTACGCTGTCATAATCTCCTGTGCTAAAAGCCGTCGTCTCATAAGTACTAAAATCAGTACTATCGATGCCCTCTGGAATAGATTCGAACGCTGAACTAGCCGGTGTAGTCGGACTCTCCGCAGAAGTATCCAAAACCAAATACCCTCCCAATAAAGATAAAATCACCCCCCCAGCGAGAATTCGCTGAATATTTTTCCAAACAACTGTGCCCTGCCTCCTAAAAGACATTTTCAATTTTGATTTTTGAGATCCTGGTTTCAACATTCTTTTTATTTTTATTTTGGGATTTTGATTTTTTATGTTGGCGGCCTAGTTTCTCCATCCTGCTGGGGCATATTTTCTACGGACGATGTTTCCGTGTTTCCAGATGAAGAGACAGGTGAGATGAGCACTGAAACTTCATTTTCTGGTTTTGGGGAAGTTGGTATCGACGGAGTAGAAGGGATTGTTGATTTCTGTGTTTGCTTTTTTAGGAAAACCCCAAAAGAAATAGTAATTCCCAAAGCCAAAACGATAATCACTCCATAAATTCCCCAGTTGATATCTCCAGACTTTGGTGCCGATGACCGGAAATTTTTCAACTCCGCTTTCAGGGCTGAAGGAAAAACTACTTCTTGCCGACCACGAAGAATCTCGGATTGAATGACTATCTTGTCCAATTCTCCCACACATTCTCCTCGACGGGTATTAAATTGCTGAATCCAGTCCATTCGTGAGACCGTCCCTGATTCATAATCCTGATTGATTTTCAAAAACTCACTTCTACACTTCGAATAGATTTTTTCGGCCTCCTGAATAAGTGCCTGCTCTTTCTTTTTTTCAGCTCGAAAAACTTTTCGTTTTTCTTTTATTCGACGAAGATCAGATCTGCTCGTCTGCCCACTAGCAACCTTGGCCTTATAAGCATCTGCTAGGGCTAATAGTTTTTTTTCTTCTATTTGATCAACTGAAGCCAACTCCGCCGAAAAAGCTTTTAAACGTTGAAAATGCTGATTCAATTGAACCACCTCGCTCAATCGATCCTCTTTGGCTTCTGCCAGAGAAAGCCCAAAAAAAACAAACCCCAGACACAGGATTATGCCCACGAAATAAATACTTTTGATTTTTTGTATAATACACACCATTTTATATGCTTCATTTTACGGATAAAAATTTGTAATTACAAGGGATAAAATAAAAAATTTTTACTTGAAAAAAATTATAAAAAAGACGACAGGCAAAATTGCTCCTGCATTTGTGCTTTTACCATCGTGCCAAACCCTCTACTGTTAACCCAGCAGTTAACTGCTGGGTTAACGAACAAGCGTGATTATCGGAGGTGAAAGCAATGTGTAAGAACTTACAAAATTTTTACTTGAAAAAAATTACAAAAAAGTAGTACAGTGTAAGGTGAGTAAATAGAAACCAAATGAAAAAAATATTAAAATCGATCTCGGGAGCTTTTGGAAA
The DNA here is from genome assembly GCA_964344775.1 of uncultured Candidatus Peribacteria bacterium. Lineage (GTDB taxonomy): Bacteria > Patescibacteriota > Gracilibacteria > UBA4473 > UBA4473 > CAYFMH01. Next base: position 1,292 of record CAYFOO010000081.1, on the reverse strand, counting down.
AGGGGCTCTCTTCGGCACAGGACTTATCATCTCCCTCGGAGTGGTTTTTGCGATTGTGGTCCACGTAGATGACATCCCGGTGAAGGGATCTGGAGACGACGTCACCCCTGATGAATTCAACTCGATTGTGAAAACGATCAAAGGCCTCTACAATGCTGACCGCGGAACCGAAACTTCGGCCGATAACAATATCGGCCTCGGGACACAAACCCCTCAGAGCAAATTCCACCTCCATGAACCAAGTACTGCAGAAGTAGGCCTCCTGATCACCAACCAAAACACGGGAGGAAGCAGTACTGATGGAGGGAAAATAGCGATCACCTCAGATACACTTGCCCTCTCCAACTTGGAAGAAAACGGAGCTATCGACTTCAATACCACTGATGACAGTGGGACTACTGATACTCGAATGCGTATCACTGGACTCGGGGATGTCGGGATCGGTACGACAACCCCTAGCACGGGGGGCGAAAGAGATCTCAAAGTAGACGTCGAAGGGGCTACCGGAGCCCAATATTACTGTGACCAAGATGGAAACAATTGTTTTGCATTAAATAGCGGCATCGTGTCGCTCTTCAATCTGACCTGTGATCAAGACCAGATCGCCCAGTGGGTCAATGGCACCTGGGCCTGTGGAGATGTAGAAGCGGCGGCTGCAGCTCCAGCTTCTGAGCCAGAATCATCTTGTACCACCACACAAAGCACTTCTGAATTATGGGGTGGATATGTCAGCACTCTTTCTTTTAGCGGAAATGATGTCGTCGCCAACCACGGACCAGATGCTTCGGCCTGGGTTACCACTCCATTCTCTGGAGACGTGACTGTCGAGTGGACCGCTGGACAGATCGACCATGAGACCACCTGGGGATTTATCACACAAGCAAATCTAGATAATAACTGGGGCGGAGTAAGTGGAAGCGGTAGTCCATCCCCAGGAGGGACTAATACTCAGGGATATTCCGTTTATTATAACGATGGTGCAGGTTCTCCAAATGGAAGAATTTACCGATATGGAACAGTTCTCCTCAATGGACTTCAAAAACCATCTGCTGGACAAAAATTAACCCTTCGACGTACCGGAACAACGATAGAATATCTGATCGATGATAGTAGTATCTACACCTGGAGTGATCCATTATCCGGAGATATCTACTTCTCGACAACGGTTGGAAATACACCGAGCAAACATGACATGATCGACCTGAGCTGGACAGATGGAACATGTGATGCTCAACCCGCCGTCTCCTGTGATCCATCCCTCGACCAGTGGTCTGGAAACACCTCTATTCTTA
>CAYFOO010000080.1:0-4441 GCA_964344775.1 uncultured Candidatus Peribacteria bacterium | reverse complement strand
CATTATCCCCATTTCTTCTCTCCGAACAACTTTATTGTGCAGAAAGTCTAATATTATTAAGTTTTTAAATTGGCCTTGCGAAATAAATCCAAATAAGTAAAGATTCTTCAGAAAAACAAATAAATAAAAAATAAAAAAAGTCGACTTCTCTGTTGACAAAATTTTTTTATTGTATTATTGGTTTTCTATACTTTTATTTTTATAGCATTTAGAATGAACTTTTTGGACTCATTGACAAGGGATTCTATAATCAGAAGAAGTGCATCCAGAGATTTTAGTAGGCGTGGAGATGTAATTCAAAGGGCTTTGCGAAATGTTTTTACAAGACGTGGATTACTTCGTGATAGTAAACTTTCTTTCAAAGAAGGATTATTTTCTTTTTTAAGAAAAAGGTTAGTGAAAAAAATTTCTACTAATTATGTTTTTGAAACAGGAGTAAAAGTAGATACAAATAACCTAACCGCTCTACAACTCCAAAAACAAGTTGAAGTTTTAGGAAAAATTCCATTCTCTCAGTACATGCAAAAGTGTTTGTATGGGGATTCTGGTTATTATTCTGCAGGGAAAGTTAATTTTGGCCAGGAAGGAGATTTTTTGACTTCTCCGGAATGTTCGGAGTTTTTTGGAGCTACTATTGCAAATTTTGCAAAGAAAATGTGGGAAGAAATGGGAAAACCTGAAAAATTTGATGTAGTAGAAATGGGGTGTGGATCTGGGAAGTGTGCTTATGATTTTTTATCCTGGACAAAAGAAAAAGAACCTGCTTTTTTTCAAGTATTGCGATATAAATTGGTAGAAGCAAGCCCAGAGCTTATTAAACGGCAAAAAAAACAATTAGAATCATTCACCAACCTTGGAAAAACGAAATGGTTGCAGGGCTCAGCTTATGAGCTTTCTCTGCAAAAAATTGAAGGACTTATTTTTTCTAATGAACTGCCAGATGCTTTTCCGGTGGAAAGAGTAGTCCGCTTGGATGGCAAAATTTTGCAAAAGTATGTAGCCATTAGAAATGGAAAGTGGGTAGAAATATTAGATACTCCTTCCGATGCAGTGATGAATTACATTAAAAAATATGGAATAAAACTTCAAGAAGGAGTAGAAGAACCTCTTAATTTGCATGCAGCTTGTTTTCAAGAACTTGTCTGCAAAAGTCTCAAAAAGGGAGGTATTTTGACTATTGATTATGGTTGGGAAGGCGAAGTTGGAGGTGCAAAAGACATGCTTCCAGTTCGGTTTTATAAAGCTGGAAAGACAGAAAAGCAAAGAATTTCTGGGGGGGATCCTCATTATTTGTATGATCTGTATAAAAATCCAGGAGCTTTGGATATGACCGCAGATGTAAATTTTGCTCCACTAGCCTTTGTAGCTTCAAAACATAATTTGGAGGTGAATTTCTCAGGAACGCAAAAAACTTTTTTAATTCAGAGTGGTTTGGAAAAGATTGTTAAGCCGTTTGTAAAAGCTGCTTTAAAAATTATGAAAACAGAAAAAACAGAAAGTAAGTCTTATTTAAAAGCACAAAAAACGGTAAATGAAGTTTATAATTTAGAAAGTTATGGTGAGTTTTTTGTTCAGTTGTTAACTACGAGAGAATTAAAGAAAAAGAATGTTTTAGATAATAAATCTAAAGCGTGGACGTACAATCGACTATTAACCAAGATTGAAAAGGTTTCTGAAGTAATAACTAACTATTCTCGTCTTACTTTTATTCGTAGGTTTTTTGCCCAAAGAAATAGATCATTTTTTATTCGTAGACGACAAGAAAATATTAATAGATCTATATCTGTTCGCAGAAGTGAAGATACACGAGCTATTAGTCGATTAAATAGATGTAGAAATACTGCGATTCGCATGAGAAGTAGAGCAAATAATACTAGAATGCGTTCCAAGAATTCTTAACTTGTGTTTCGTTTTTGGCTTATATTTTAGAAATTTGCTTGAGTTTTTTAATTTTTTTTCTTAGTCTCTTTTTCAGATTAAAGGAAAAATCAGTATATTTTGTGTTTTTGTATAAATGACAGATTGTTTTTGTAGAATATGCCGGTACTTTTCAAAAGAAGATACTAAAAAAGTAAGCGTTGCTGAGCGAAAACAGGTATGCAAAGCTTGCAAAATATCTCGAGAGGCCCACAAAGGACAAATGAGAAGCTCGGGGGAAGATTTTTTTGATCATCCGGTGTGTGTGGCAAAAACGCTTATCAAATGGGGAGCTTCAACCAATATGATTATTGCAGCAGTTTTACATGATTGTGTAGAAGATACAAGTATTACCATCGGTGTCATAAGAGAAAAATTTGGGGAGGAAGTGGCACTTTATGTTTATGCTTTGACAAAAGATTTCTTTAAGGGGGGTGATCCGGTAGAGAAAAATATATCTTTTTTGGAAGAAGATCCGAACATTTTAGTTATCAAGTTAGCCGATCGCCTTCATAATATGCAAACTTTATCCAGTTTGTCGGAACGAAAAAGAAAGAGAAAATCGTTGGAAACGTTAAGCGTTTATGTTCCCATTGCCAGAATGTTGAAGATGTATGAGGTGGCGGAGGAGCTGAAGAAGTTAGCAGAGAAGTATTATTCGTCTGATAAAAAGTAGTATATTGATCACAAGTTGATTTTGTAAGTTTTCACACCTATCAACACGAAGTATTTACTGTAAAATGCTCTTGAAGTAGTGATAAACAAGCAAATTAGATCTTCGCATTGAAGCGGCTTTTCCCGGGGGTTCGACTCATCTTCGACAAGCTCAGATTCGCTCACCCCCGTGAAGCCGCATAAAATCAACCCCATATGATGTTCTGTTTGGGGGTGTGAAAACTTACTTGATTTTTTGTTGACTCTATTTATAAAAAATATTAGGTTCCTTTTTTTGATAAAATAATTTTTATAAAAAAATGCCTTTTCGGGATTTAGAAGCAGAGATCAAAAAAAATTCACACCTTGATTTAGGAAGAATTTCCAAAGCATATGAGTATGCCGAAAAGATTCATGAAAATCAAAAAAGGAAGTCGGGAGAACCATACATTATTCATCCAGTAGAAGTAGCAAGAATTATTTTACAAGCTGGGGGAGACGAAAACATGATCATTGCAGCACTTCTGCATGATGTAATTGAAGATGGGGAAGACCCAGAAAAAGTGGGAAACGAGGTTTATCATCAATTTGGAGGAGATGTTTTTTATTTGGTACAATCCCTTTCAAAAGATGGGAACCATCAGGATAAAAAATCTCGGGACAAAGCATTTTTTGACCAGATAAAAAAAGCCTTAGAAACAGATGTTTCTGTGTTTTTTATAAAAATGTCCGACCTTATTCACAATATGGGAACACTCTCTGCTCTGGCTCCTGAAAAACAAGAAAAATGGATTAATGAATTAAAAAATAATTATTTGCCTTATTTTTCTGAGTATTTTCACAAGATTTCCTTTCACTATCATCCGATCTACCATCGTCTTATGGAAGAGTTGGAGAAGATTATTGAAGATTATGAGGGAAAAAAAGGTTGATTCTTGATTTTTTTTGTGCTAGAAGGAGAGTCTAATGGCTCAGTACTCAACTCTTCAAATCCGGCAATCTTTCAAAATGATTGGGTTTTCTGAAAATGAAATAAAGGTGTTTCTTTTTCTTTTTCAACAAAAAAAAGCAACAGCAAAGGAAGCCAGTAAAAATGTAGCAATCTCTTTTAGTTCAGCACAATATGCACTTTCGAATTTATGTCGAAAGGGGGTTATAAAATGTGATCCTAAAAAAAATGAAGAATACGAAGCACGCTCCGAAAAAGAAATTTTGGAGTGGATTGAGGAACAAAAAAAACAACACGAAGGAATTTATAATAAAGCAAAAACAGATATTCATGATCTACTTTCAGCAATAGAGGGGACTTCTTGGCATCCAGCTATTTTGTATTATGAAGGAATAGAGGGAATTATTGAAATTTATGAAGATATGTTGAATTCTGCAGAGGAGGAAATTTATAGCTGGTTAGATATACCTAAATTGGAAAAAATATTAGGAGGCTACCTTCAAGAGTATATTAATAAAAGAGTGAAAAAAAAGATTACTTCTTATGATATTATGCCGGAAAATAAGGTAAATTTAGACTATGCTCGACGAGACGAAAAAAGAAAAGTGAAATTTGTTGAAAAAGAAAATTTACCAATAGATGGGGAAATTAGGATTTATGGGGACAAAGTAGCTGTGATTACCTTTCACAATAAAAAACTGGTTGGGTTTGTGTTTCAAGGAAAAACAATCACTGCTCTTTTTCGGGCGATTTTTAAAAGTGCTTGGGAAAGTTAATTTTTTTACTTTTTTAAGAGTTCAGATAAAGTCCTAGATCTCCTTGTGCTTTTTTGGGAGTGAGAAGATTCCTCCCTTTCAACCTCTTCGACCCGAATTACGAAATAGCAAAGAATTGATAAGCAAGGAGGATACGAAGATAATG
>CAYFOO010000079.1:0-4441 GCA_964344775.1 uncultured Candidatus Peribacteria bacterium | reverse complement strand
AAAGATTTGTTTTTATAATTTTACCTTTTACAAGGATGAAGGCCCTTATTGTTCATGATGATTCTCATGTTTTAGAAGTATTAACTCAGATATTTTTTCAAGAAAAAAAGAAAATTAAAAAAGAAAAACTTTTTTACGAAGCAAAAAACATGATTTTGTTTGATGTAATAATCCCCAAAGCTATTTATCCAGATGAGATCAACGATATTCGAACTATCAAAGTAAAATCCCCTATGCTTTTTATGGCTTGTGAAAAGCAAAACTAATATTTATATTATTTATATAAAATGAGAATACTCCTTGTCGAAGACGAAGCCGCCGTCATAAAAATGCTAGAAAAAGCATTGAAAGAACAGAAATATTCTGTGGACACCGCTATGGATGGTGAAGAAGCTTTACAATTAATAAACGGAAACAACTTTGATCTAATTATTCTGGATATTATGCTTCCGAAAAAAAATGGCCTCTGTGTCTGTGCTGAAATCAGAAAACAAGGGAAAACTACCCCCATCATCATGTTAACCGCTCTAGGAGAAGTGGATAATCTGGTAGATGGCTTAAATTGTGGAGCTGATGACTACATCGAGAAACCTTTTGAGCTCAAAGAACTCCTCGCTCGAATGCGAGTCCTCCTTCGTCGAAACAAAGCTAAAAAGAAACAAAAAATAACGATTGGTGATATTACTCTGGATGTTTCCAGAAGAATTTTCACAAAAAATGATAAAAAAATAGCACTTTCTTTTCGGGAATTTGGTATTTTGGAGTATCTTTTTCTTCATAAAGGGAAAACGGTCAGTCGGAAAAAAATCCTTGAACAAGTCTGGGGAAATGCGGAAGACATGGTCTTTACCAATACGGTAGACGTGCATATCCGATACCTGAGGAAAAAGGTAGGAGAAGATCTGATTCAGACGGTGCGGGGATTTGGGTATATGGTGGAGTAAAAAATTATATTTAAGCTACTTTTCCCTCATTTATCTTATGTTTTCGAAAAATTCCTCCTTTGGCTTCAACCATTTCTTCTGCTATGTCTTTAGCATTCATTAATTTATCAAAAGAAATAGACAGGATTCCTTTTCGTTTTCCACTACTTATCCAATCCTTGGCCATTTCTACAATATCAATTTGATCTACTTCAGCATATTTTTTTTGCATATCTGGGGCACTGACTAATTCCTCAAAAAATTCTGAGCCTGGGAAAGGGACAAGTGGTGCCATGGATACTCCTTTCATGTTATCAATCGCTAATAATTCTCGAATATGTTCTAAGGTGTTTCCTAATGTTTCTTCACTTTCTCCGGCCATTCCTAAGATAAAAGATCCATAAACATCAATTTCTCGGTCACTCAAAAGTTTGGCAGCTCTTATGTGTTGTTTCGGTGATGCTCCTTTTCTACATTTTTTCAAAACAGAAATATCTCCAGATTCAAAGCCAAAAAGAAGTTCTTGGGTGTTAAGAGCTTTTAATAAATCCGCCGTCTCTGGAGTGATGTTCCCTGCCCGAGCCATAGCAAATCGTAAAGCTACCCGATCCATAAATTTAAATCGAGGTAAAGATTTTAATTCTACAAACCGCCGAAGCCATTCTTTACTAGAAGTGATATCATCGGACATTTCAATAAAACAATCTATCCCAAAATCAAGAAAAAGTCGTTCAAATTGTATAAGCAGACTCTCTGGATCTTCAATACTAAACGTAGGATCAATACGAGAACAAAACTTACATCCCCCCGTTCTATTTCTCCAGAAACAACCTTTTTGGGAAACAACAGTAAAAGGTCTTTGAAATTCTCTGGGGTTAAACGATTCTCGATAATTTCGAAAATATGAATCGAGATCAATCAAAGAGTAATCTATTGGTGTACTTGCACGAGCGGCATTAAATATTTGAGGATTCATCATAACTTCTCCATTTGCTCCACGATAAACCAAATTTTGTACTTCAGAATATTCTTTTCCTGATACTAAATCCAAAAGTCCTTGTTCTCCATCCCCCTGAATAATGAAATCTACTGCCTCTTGTCTTTGCATAATATTGGGAGCTAGTATACTATGATAAACCCCTCCAAGCACAACATCAGCACCGTCAGTCTTTGCTTTTTTAGCAAGTTCTACTCCCTTGGGATAAGAAAGTGTAGTGGAAGCAATTCCTACTAAATCAGCTCCTTTCATTGCTTCCATTATCTTTTCCTCAGTTTCAACAGCTTGGTCTGATATTTTAATTTCGCCTTCAAACCCATTTCTCTTAAGATGAGAAACCACTGTCAAAAGCCCAAGGGGCTGATAATGATCAGCTCTATCCCCAGATTTATCCCAACTAGAATCTCCCACCGGGGAATTTATAAGGACAACTTTTTCATACTTTTTCATTTTTATTTGTTTTAAAAAATAGTTTACTAGAAATTTAACGCTCGTTTCATTAAATTTAGATTAAAAGAATAATAGCATGTATTTGACATTTTCATGAAAACGATGTAAAAAACAAGGCACATGAAAAAAATCCTCATCATAGAAGATGAAAAAGCACTTGGAGAAACATACCAAGAATATCTCACTACTCTTGGTTACCAGGTAAAATGGATTTCTGGCATCACACAACTAAAAACAGTCCCAAAAGATTTTTCGGCAGATCTCATTTTACTTGATCAGGGCTTGTCTGCGGAGGAAATGACCGGAATAGAGTCCATTCCCCTTCTCAAAAAAGAATTTCCAAAAGTAATCATTGTGATGCTCTCTAATTATAGTGATTTTTTGTTGGAAGACCAGGCCTTGGAGGCTGGGGCACAAGAGTACTGGCTAAAGATTAATACTTCACTAAAAGATTTAGAAAAAAATATTAAACGATTAGTTAATTAAAAAATAAACAATTCTCAAAAAGCCTTTATTTTTTCCGAATCAATCCTTCTTTCTCCATAATCCCTACTTCCGCTGGCAAAAGTCGCCCAAATTTTTTCACATAATTCAGTCCCTTGGGGAGATAGCAAAAATAGCCTTTTCCTTTTTGGAGTACATACAATCCAACCATATCTTCAAAAATCTGAACATCATGTGCTATCTCATATCCCATCTGGCCCAAGATATTTTCTAATTCTTTTTGGAATTCTTCGAGTGACGGCATTTTTATAAGTGGTAAAAAATCCAAGCATTTTACCACAAAATCCGCAGAATTACAAAACTAATTTATGTTTATTGTACTTTCAAAACTTACTTATTGCTCATTATTCACCTGTCCTCCGAAGTACTTTAATCAATAAAATCCCTACGTAGGATGGATTCATCATTACGCATTATTTTCTGAACAACTGCACACAAAACTTCGCCCCTCCTAATGCTTCTGAATCTTCCACCCATATCTTCCCCTTGTGCAAATCTATAATCTTCCGAGCAATATACAATCCCAACCCAATCCCCTCCCCCGTAAACCGCTGATTTTCATCCTTAAACTTTTCAAAGATATGTTCTTGTTTTTTCTTAGAAATCTTTGGACCATTATTGCTAACGCAAATAACAACACTTTTGACAGCTCGTTTGAGTCCGATTTTGATAACTCCTTTCTTCTCTGGAGCAAACCGCATCGCGTTGGAAAGTAAATTATGAAAAACCTGCTGCATCTGAAATCCATCTATTTCCAGAGAAAAAGGTCGTTTTAATTCATTTTCAAAAACAAACTTGATCTTTTTTTCTTTCATGAGCGGCTTGTGATTTTCATAAATTTCTTGCATGTATTCGGCGATATCCATCTTTATTGGTTTTAATACTACCTTATCCAGATCATATTTTTGCACATCAAAAAACTTTTGAATCAGCGTTTGAAGTTTTTTAACTGCCCCCGTCGCCTCCTTTAGCTTTTCAGCCATTTTGGCATTTTTTGATAGAAGTTCCAACTTGAGCAAAGCAATCGTTAATGGAGTTCGTAACTCATGGGCCGTGATGGCAATAAAGTCTGCCTGTTGTCGAGAGATTTCTTTTAATTTTTTTGTTTTTTCCTCGATCGCTAGTTTCATGAGGTTGTTTTCTTTTTGGATATTGTTTTTGAGTAAAATATTCATAAAACAGATCTGAAGCGAATCTCGTAACTTTAATAATTCTCGCATCTCTTCTATCGAATATGGAGCTCCTTTTTCTTTTTGTCCCAAAGCTAAAAATCCAATTAAATGATTATCAGCGAAAAGTGGGAGGCAAACGGCTATTTTTAGTTTCTCAAATACTTGCTCAAAAGTCTTGAGTGTTTTTGGTGGGAATTTTTGAAGTTTAATTTCTTCCCATATCAAACCACTTTTTCTGTATTGACGTATTTTTTTTGTAAATTCATCTTCGACGTAGGTAGGAATATGAATATTCATTTTTTTCGGCTGTACCGAAAAAATCTCCACGTGAGCAATATTATTCTTTAAGGAAACTCTGCAAAACTGATTAAAAGCTGGTAAAATTGAGAAAATTT
>CAYFOO010000078.1:0-4771 GCA_964344775.1 uncultured Candidatus Peribacteria bacterium | reverse complement strand
GGGGATTGGGGATAATGCACCTGTCGCTTTTTTTATTGTGCAGAAACTCTATTTTAAAAAAGTAAGTTAAAAAATTCCCCACATACCATATACTAATCCTCACCTTCCAATCCTATGAATTTCTCTCAACTTTCTTTCGGAATCTTTAGTCTCAAAATCTACGGCATTCTTTTAGCTTTGGCTTTCGTCTTTGCCTCATACCACTTCTATCGCACGCTAAAAAAGAAAAGTACTCTTGTGGAATTTTTTCTCCATCACTATTGGCGATGGGTACTGGGAGGTATCGTTGTGGGAAGAATTGTAGCTGTAGCACTGGAACCAAGCATCATTCTAGAAAATGAAATATTTTTCTTTTTCGCTTTTTGGAAAGGAGGGATCAATTTTTTGGGTACACTCTTTGGATTTTTGGCGATTGCCCGATGGGATCTCAAAAAACACGGCTACACTTTTTCTCAGTGGATGGATTTAGCCATTCCTTCGATTTTACTGGGAATAATCGTAACTGATTTGGCGGCCTTCCTGACCGGAGCTGCGTATGGAAAAGAAACTTCTCTCCCCTGGGGAGTTCAGTACGAAACTTTTGGAGTAGACATTCTCAATCCCGTTCATCCAGTCACTATTTATGCTCTCATTTTCCATATTTGGTTGTTGTACTGGGCAAAATCAAAAACATCCTTCTTCGAAAAATTCCCGGAAAAGTTAGCGATTCGAACGGGGATTTTGTTTTTTATTGCTGATTTTTCGTTCCGGTTTCTTTATGGGGATGAAGCTTTTATTTTGTTTAATTATCTTCGGTGGGAACAAGTACTAGACATCATAGCCATACTCTTTCTGATTTATCGAGGGAAAAAGAAAAAAGTACTTTAAGCTTTTAAACGTGCCTTTTTTTTGTGAAAACTTAGAAAATGCATAAATAAAGGTTTTTCTCAAATTTTTAATGCTTAATTTTTGTAAATAATTTTTTAAATCTTAATTTTAAAAATAACATCTTGTTTCTTTCTCTGGATAAAAAAATATTTAAAAATTCAAAAATTAGAATTTATTTACTCGTCAGCCGTAGTTTAAAAACAAAATATAAAACTAACGTAGGCTGAAAAATTACAAAATTATAAAATTAAAAATTTTCTGTTCTTACAATCATTCATCATTTTTGGCTCTCTGTTTTTCGAAAGCAAAGTATCCACTCGCAACTAAAAATAGAAAGGCCAACACCATTACAAATGGAAATTTAAATGAACCGGATTTGGGCAATTCTGATCCTTCTTCTATTTCCAATTCTTCTGATAATTCCGGATCAAGTTCTGCTGGTTCTTCTATAATTTCTTCTATTGGTTCCAAAGGAGATTCTGCCGGTTCTATCGCAGGAACTTCTCCTGAAACGATTCCTGGAGTAACCGACTGAAAATTTCCTTCTGTGGGCAGAGGAGCAAGTGGAACTGCTTCTCCTGGTGCTCCTGCAGGTGCCACTCCTGGTTCAGGCAGAGCTGGAACGATGGCTGATTCTGAAATAGGAACCGGATCTTCTGGCAGACTTGGAATCACGTTTTGTGCTCCTTGCACTCCCTCTGATACAAGCCCCCCCGCTTGCCCTGGAATTCCAGAAAAGGGATTGTCACTCGCTGGCACTTCCAGCGGAGCCCCTTCTTCTTCATCTATAAAAGGGGGAATTTCTTCTGATTCTTCCCCCATTTCCTCCCCACCTTCCATGTCCTCCGAAGCTTTCCTGTCGGCCGAAGCTTCAGCGGAGGCTGAAGCGGAGGAGGGCTCTACACTAGGAAAAGGCGATTCTTCTGCGGCTTCAATCTCATCGATGGGAAATGGCGGTACAAAATCTGGAGAAGGATTTTCATCAAAGATCGCATAGATCCCGGTCTTGGTGAAAATTGCGGAAAAAATACTGATTTCTGGCTCTTCAGATTCTTCTAGTTTCCCTCCGATTCTTCGCCACAGATTTCTACGGACACATTTTTGTCGGCGGATCACACTCCTCTCTATGGAACATTTTTCAGTAGCAAATTCTTCTCCCTTAAATTCCCAGAGGGTCGGCAGAGCCACTTTGTCTTCTGTAGAAATGCGGGTCAAAATCGCCGCTCCTGGACGCTGAAAAAATTGATCCGGATTCGTCACTTCTTCTCGTAATTTGTTTTTATCCGGTTTGAGGGCAAAACGATCCACAAAAACCACATCATCTCCAGAGTCCGTGAGTAATTCAAACGTCAAAAACTCTTTCATTCGTGCTCGTGGCGGTCGAGCCGGAACTTCTATGATTTCTGGTGGCATGATCTCCCCATCAAAACCGGTTTTTGCCTCTTCTACTGCCGTGTAAGTACCTTTTAAAAATTCGAGAAAAATAATCCCTTCCGGATCAGACAAAATTGCTGTTTCTGCTACAAAACCCTCATTGACCACCACCGAATCATTGGCTCGAAGTGGGTCTTTTTCTACCGCAAACCCCTCGCTAGCAAAAAGCAGAGCAAAAATCCCAAAACTGCAAAATAACTTTTTCATACAACAGTATCATTCTTCCGGAAAACGGGAATAATTTCAAATTAGAACTTCTTTTTTAGATGTTGGATGTTTGATTTTTGATGTTGGGAGGAGAAAATTAGACTTTAAAGCCTAACATCACTCATCCAACATCTATCATCCATTTTTGGAATTTAATCTTCTTGTTACTGCTATTCCAAAAATAATCGCTGATAAAAAGTTTGCGGTAAAATTTCCCCACGCCAGACCGAGGATTGCTGTCTCGCGGGGCAAAACCAAAAGACTCAAAACCGCTGCCAAAATAGTGGCTATTCCAAGGGAAAAAGCATTAATAAAAAGTGGTGTCCGTGTGTCATCATTGGCGAGGAAAAATCGAGAAAGTACCGGAATCAAACAGGCCGCCGGCAGAGAAATTACCGTCCAGAAGAACACGGTTTTGGTTTTCGCCAACATTGGTCCGGAAAGATTGAAAACCAGTTGCAAAATCTCGGTCGAAAAAATAGCACAGATCACCGCCGCTGGTACACAAAAAAACAAAATCCACTTCGTACTGCTGAGCAAAATCGCTTTTTGTTCGTCATGATCGTGTTTGGCTTTTGCCATTCGAGGGAAAGCGGAATTCGCTACCGAGTAGCCCACGATTGAGAGAAGGAAATGCCCGAGATTGCTCCCAAGAGAAAATGCCGCTACCGATCCGGTGAGGAGAAAACTCGCGATAATTACATCCGCCGTCTGATTGATCTGGAAGGCCGCATTGCTCAGCACTCGACGGGTAAAGTCTCCGGTGAAGTTTTGCCACGCTTCCACCGGTTTTTTCCAAAAAAGACCAAACGTGCCTCCGATCCGAAAAAAGTTGAAAACCGTGATGATTAAATGCAAGATCGCTCCGAATAAGGCGGCAAAACCAACTCCGGCGATTCCAAATTTGTCCTGCAAAAAGACCAGCCCCGCACAAATCCCACCAGTGTAGAAAACTGGTGCCACCGCGATGGAAAAAAACTGATGTCGATGCTGAAGGAATGCAGAAAAAATAGCCGACACAGATAAAATAAAAACAGAGCCAAAAAGCAGCTGCACCAGCGGCACCATTTGCATCTGAAGATCAGAAGAAAATCCACTGGCAAAAAGCAGGATCAAATACTGGGCAAAAACTACTCCTGCTCCGGAAAGAAGCCCAAAAAACACGGCCACCCCCCAGAGAAAACTCGAAAAGAATTGCTTTTCTTTTTCTTCGTCCAGATGTGATATTCGCGGCAGAATGATGGCTGAAACGGTTGCCCCCACCAACAAAAAGAAGAAAAAATCCGGAACCCGAAAACTCGCAAAGATGAGGTCCACCTGCTCCCCAGCTCCAAAAATCTCAATAAAAAGCCGGTCTCGCCAGAGCGAAAAAAGCTTGGAAACAATGGCTGAAATACCTAAAAGTGTGCCGCCGCGAAGAAGTAATTTTTTCACGAAGGTGAAGGTAGCAGAGAAATAATTTTTTGAAAACTACTTGTTTTTTATTATTTTTTATGTTACAATAAAAAGATATAAAAACTTCGGAAATGGAATTACAAGCATTTATCGACCGAATTCAGAGCAGTGTTCTCTTCGAAGAAGAACAAAAAGAATACTTCACTTCTCAAGCAGGAAGCCTCACTCCTGGAGCTCGAACGAAGCTGATCAAAAGCCTCGAAAAACACGAGCAGGAATTGATCGAATTTGGAAAAAAAGGGCTGGAAGAACAAAAAGCTGCCAAAAGAGCGGAAATGCAAAAGCAAATCGCCCATGCACAAAAAGTACATGAGCGGGAGGTAGCAGAGGCCGAAGCACAGTTGCTCAAAGATCTGGAAAATTTATAAATTTTTTAAAATGAAAAATCTATTTAACAGCTACAAAAATTTTGATCGATCCTGGTCAGATAGGATGATCTCTCTCGGAGTTGAAGGACCAAGTGGAGATAATGAAAGTGCAAATGAAGGCCCCCAAGAGGGAGAAGAATTGGTCGATCTTTCACAATTCGAAGGATTACCAGGATTTGATGAAGCAAGGGCAGATCAAGCAGCTGCATTTAAAGAAGAATTTAACGTGGCTGCTAATTTGACACTCTCTTCTATTCAAAAACCGGAGAGACCAATGCCTAAAGGAAAACCAGTGTCTAAAACAACAAGACCGATGCCTAAAGCAATAAGGCAAGGAAGGCGAATGCCTTGGAAATACGAAAAATAAAAAAAACTTCCTGTCTCTATATTAGACTTTCTGCACAATAAAGTTGTTCGGAGAGAAGAAATGGGGATAATGA
>CAYFOO010000077.1:0-5268 GCA_964344775.1 uncultured Candidatus Peribacteria bacterium | reverse complement strand
GGGATTGGGGATAATGCACCTGTCGCTTTTTTTATTGTGCAGAAACTCTAATATCTACTTCTCCACTTTCTCCAATTGTTCTAAGCATAGAATCGTAGTCATCCACTGCATACATTAAATTTGCTGATAAAACAGCATGAGGATGTTCTTTTCTAAAATGTTCAATTTTTCTTAAAATTGCTTTTCGATTTGCTTCATGGGCAAGATTTTCTTTATCTTCTCGTTTTATAGGACCATCATCTCCAAATAACTCATCAAAAACATCATTATACCCAGCCATTGAAGCAGCTAAAGTCCCAAAACACCTTGCCTTCGTCATGGCAACAGTATGAAACTCGTCTGAGAAATCTATTGCCATCCCCATCCCAGTAACAGGAAAAGAAACTTTTCTAGAAAAAACATCATCTAAATAAGTCGACTTCTGTTCAGAAGTATTTAGTTCAGGAGTAAAAAGCTGTCTTTCCATCTTAATTTGCCACAATCTACTCACAAAAATACAAAAGTAAAGTAAATCCTTATCTTTTCAATCCCCCCTTTCACAAGAAAAACTTGCATTTCTCCAAAACATCTGCTAGGGTCCTGCCATCAACAACTTGGTTTAACCTTTTTCTTTCTATGAGTACTCTCACAGCCACAGCACCCGGCCCCATGACCACCAGAGATCCGAAACTTGATTCTCGGATGAAAGTGATCTGTCAGGATTGCGGATCGCAGATCACAAATCTGGCAGACGTGGTCGATATCACGGTGAATGCTCCACGGTTTGAATGCAAAAACTGCCACAGCATCCTCCCCACTCCAGCGATGCTTGCGGCTTTTCCGTGGTTGAAACCAAAATCACGATAAGAGAGTCCTTCTTTTTCTAAAAAATCGATGAAAAAACTTACTCGGGATTTTTTTGCTCGACCCACTTTGGACGTAGCACGAGATCTTTTGGGTAAACGCCTTCATTTCCATGATAAATCAGGGCTCATCACCGAAACAGAAGCCTACATCGGATCAGATGATCCTGCCTGTCACGCTGCTCGCGGCATGACACCGAGAAACCAGGTCATGTTTGGCCCTCCCGGCCATGCATATGTGTATTTTATCTACGGGATGTATTTTTGCCTGAACTTTGTGGCGGAAAATGAAGGCTTTCCAGCCGCCGTCCTCATCCGCGGAATTGAAACAAGTACACATCACTTCGACGGCCCAGGTAAACTCTGTCGAGCCCTCGACATCACAAAATCAGAAAACAACACCGACCTCTGTACCTCAGATCACTTCTTCGTCACGGATGAAAATCATACTCCAGAATTCAAATCTACTCCCAGGATCGGTATCAAAGTCGGAACTGATAAATTTTGGAGATTTGTTTCTATTTCTCCCCCTTGCAGGGGGAGTGCCTGTCGGCCGAAGTCCCGAGTACTCGGGACGAAGGCTGAAGAGGGGGTATGATGAAATAGAAATTGAAAATTTTCTAAGCTCTAAGTTCTAATAACTAAGCTCTAAAAATGTCTTTCACCCAAAAAGTCCTCCAGGTCGTCTCCCAGATCCCAAAAGGCCAAACCCTCACCTACAAACAGGTCGCCGAAAAAGCCGGAAACCCTCGTGCCTGTAGAGCAGTGGGAAATATCCTTAATAAAAATCGCACCCCCCACGTCCCCTGTCACCGCGTGATCCGAAGTGATGGATCACTCGGAGGGTACAATCGTGGAAGTGTGAAAAAGAAAGAAATATTGCAAAAAGAAGGAATAAAGTTCTAAATTCCTCTGGTTACTCGAATGAAAGCTCTGGTGGCTTCTTTCAGATGGGGAGAATAGTCGAAAAAATCATCATAATAATCACAGATGCTCTGGATGAGCATCATTTTTTTCTGTATCCATTCTGGGGCTTGAAAAATTACCTCATTTGGAGCAGCAGTCCAGGCCAAAATATTTGGATCTTCTGCCAACCTTGCCACACAGAAGCAAAAAGTAGATTTCACAAATTCTTCCAATCGTTCCTGCTGGGTCCAAACTAATTCCTCTTTTGAAGCCTCTGAAATCCCCTCTTTTTCTATGTTGCCATTATCCGCTAAATCTGCTCTTGAAGACTGAAAACTAGCCAATCTGATAATCTTTTCTGTCCTTTTTACATCTAAGCGTGGAATTCCTCTTTTCTTTTTATTTCTCTGGATGGTCCTCTTTGTTTTTCCAGCGTTTAGGATGCTTGCAGTTGGCAGAGATATTTCTTTCATTTTTTCATCTTCTTCGTCTGTCACACCTTCTACTCCATGAAGAGTTTCTCGTAAACCCATAGAAATATGTTGCTCAAATCCTTCTTCCCAAAAAAGTGTAATAATTTTTTTTCTTGCGGTTTGATCGGGGATAAATTTACTCAGAAGCAATTGCAGTTCTTTTTTTGAATAATTAGGAACTGACAATTGTTTCTCTCCAACTGATTCAACTATTCCAGAAGAATCCGGAAGATTATCTGGCACCAAAATTTTTGGTACTTCCGGAAACTCAATTCCCAAGTCCTGTAAATCTTTCATCACATGAGAAGTAGCTTCATAAATTTCATTTTTCCCTCCTTTTGTTTGCTTCAAAAGCCCAGGATTGCATCTGACGAAATATCCTAGCAATTCTGCCCTAGCCTCTTCTCCTAGGACTTCTGAAACCGCTCGCCCAGTTTCTATAGCATCTCGACGATTCCATTCAGCTATTCGGTCTTGGAGATAAGTAGTCATAGCTTTATGCTATAAAATCATAATTAAAATACAGAAAAATAGAAAAAAGTCAATATTTTTATTTGACTAAATTTTAAAATTTATTATCTATAATTCATAAAATGAAAGAACAAAAAGAACAACTAGAACTTCCTTTATTGAGGATTGACCATTTTCCGATCCCGGATCATCTTTTTCGTGATAAAGCAAAAATGGATCTTCTTCCTCGTAAAGAAAATGCCAAAAGACATGATTTCTTTGGCATGATGGAAGCTATAATAGAGCCAGGAGTAGAGATTCCTTTAGGTCTTTTTTTATTAAATAACGGAATGTTTACCCCTTGTAAATGTCCTGAAAAAACAGGAAATTTAATAGCAAGAGTGCTTGATGGCATCCAGGGAATAGTTCCAGGTATGAGGCAAATAATGATGGTTGAATGTCCTTTTATTAATAAAGGCTCTGCTTATAAAGGGAAATGTAGCAAAAGAAGAGGAAAAGGGGAGTGCGTTATCAATAACATGAAACAAACAATTGATGAGAGGGTTCCTGTTGTTCTTCTAGTTCGACATCCAGAAACGCCATATCTTTAGTCCCTCTTCATCATCCAAAAATACCGATCTCCCAGCTCTTTCATCAAGTCTTCAATTTTTATCCGTTCTTGTCGCATCGTATCTCGATCACGGATCGTCACCGTCCCATCCTCCATCGTCTCATAATCGATCGTCACACACACTGGTGTCCCGACCTCATCTTGCCGTCGATATCTTTTTCCGATAGATCCAGAAACATCCAATTCACATTTACCGAAGACAGTCATCATTTGCCAAACTTCTTTGGCTTTCTCGGCCATGCCGTCTTTTTTCATGAGGGGTAAAATAGCAACTTTCACTGGAGCAATGTTTGGAAGAAACTTCATCACACTTCGCTCGCTTCCATCCTCCAACGTTTCCTCGGTGAGAGAACTCAAAAGCACCGCGAGAGCTAATCGATCTGCTCCGTAGGATGGTTCTAGCACGTGTGGGATAAATTTTCGTCCAGATTCTTCGTCTCGATACTCCAGGTCTTGTTTTGAGAAAGATTGATGCTGATTGAGATCATAATCCGTCCGATACGCCCCCGCCGCACAGAGCTCTCCCCAACCGAAAGGGAAATTATACTCAATATCTACTGTTCCCCTAGAATAATGAGATAACTCATCTTTGTCATGGTCCCGAAATCGGATATTTTCTTCAGAAATTCCCAAATCTTTGGTCACAAAATCCCAAGAATCCTTTTTCCAGTTTTCGTATACCTCCTCCCATTTATTATTTTCTGGATCGAAGAAGTACTCGATTTCCATTTGCTCAAACTCACGCGTCCGGAAGGTGAAGTTCCCCGGAGTAATCTCATTTCGGAAGGCTTTCCCGATCTGGGCGATTCCAAAAGGCAATTTCCTTCGACTGGTTCGTTCTACATTTTTGAAGTTTACAAAGATCCCCTGTGCCGTCTCAGGCCGCATGTACACCACAGATGCACTGTCCTCAGTTACCCCCTGATGGGTCTTGAACATAAGGTTAAATTGCTTTGGTTCGGTCCAATTGCACGCTCCACAGGATGGACACTTGATTTCGTGATCCTGGATAAATTTAAGCAGATCTCCCGGAGGTGTTTTTTCTCCGGCCCAATTATCAGGACGATCATCTCCATTTTCTTCGACCAATTTATCGGCTCGAGCACGACTTTTACAATCTTTACAATCCATCAGCGGGTCCGAAAAACTTCCCACATGTCCACTCGCCTCCCATACACGCGGATTCATCAAGATCGCTGCGTCCAAACCTTCAATATCGTCCCGGTTATAAACAAAAGTCTTCCAGAATGCTTTTTTGACATTGTTTTTAAGTTCCACTCCCAGTGGGCCGTAATCCCAAGAATTCGCAAGTCCTCCGTAGATCTCAGATCCCTGAAAAATAAATCCTCGAGCCTTAGCCAGCCGGATAATATCGTCCATTTTTTGTGCCATAATAAAAGAATTTAAAAATTATCAGACGGGATTATAGTGTTTCATAAAAATCTTCCAAGGAAATTTCGACTAACTCCAAAAGTCCTTTCAGAGTAAAGCGATCCAGCTCTTTTTGATCTGGAACAATAGTGCTTTTCCCCGAAGAAAATTTTAATTTTATGTGACTCCCTTTTTGAGAAACAACTTCTGCACCAAAATTTTTGCACAGATTTTTAATCGCTTCCTGTCCTGAAACAGTTCGAAATTTTCTATGCGGCATAATTTACTTCAAAAGTATTAACAGTACTTCTCTGTGGAACAAAATCAGATTCTTCTTCCAAATAAAGTTCCACCGCCTCCTCTAAGTTTTCTTGGGCTTTCTCTGGCGTTTCTCCTTGAGAAACAACACCCAATTCTACACATTTGGCCACCCAGAGCTTCTCTCCCTGAAAAACGACACTAGTAAACTTTATTCTCATAACTCAAGGTTAAAAAAATCCATAAAAAAAGCAAACTTGACGTGCAATTAATGTATTGCACGTAACTTCTCACACCCTCGAACAAAAAACTTGTTCTAAATATTTATGATGTGTTA
>CAYFOO010000076.1:2396-5383 GCA_964344775.1 uncultured Candidatus Peribacteria bacterium | reverse complement strand
TGAAACATACCCAGATCATGGGCCAACTTTTCGTGCGTAATTAAACCACTGGAGATTTCATGGGCTTTTTCTTTGGTGGCATGACCAACTTCAACCATTTTTTCTTTGGCATCTGTGAAAAGTGACGCCTGCAAATCTTTGAGATCAAAGTGTGAAACCTCTTCATGATGGCCTGCTTCATGGGCAATTTCATGCTGTACTTCTCGGGTAAATTCAACTTCGATGAAGGTAAATAAAATTGTTTGGAAGAGAACTAGAAACAAAAGATTACGTAAAAAATGATGCTTTTTTATATTTTTACCGGCTTCGACAAGTTCATTTTTACGACTCTCGCTTTCTGGTTCTGATTCAAATCGTGGCAAAAAATGGAGTAATTTTGGCATAAAAAAAGTTAAAATACCAATGCCTGCCACAGAGGCCGCCCACAATCCTAGAACTGCTTGCTCCGGGAAAAAATGAAGCAATTGAATCAATAATCCTGCCCCTAAGATAGATCCAATAGTGATTGCAGAATCTATAATCGGAATGTATTTTTGTGCTTCCGCGGGTGAAAATAACTCCTCTGTCTGACGATGCAGTGCCATATTTATCCGGGCAAAGAAAAGATCTTTTGCCAGGAGAGCAAAAACAAAAAAGCCAAATTCTGTTTCTTTGAAATGAAAAGCCAACGCGATGAAAAGCAGGGTAAAAAATACGGTTCCCAGTAGAAATCGCTCGCTTTTTATCTTATTTGCAAAAAAGCTAATAACAATTGTCCCTCCGAGAAACAAAACCGCATCAATTAAAAACAACCAGAGAAGGTTCCCAATTCCAAATTTTTCTACAAAAAGGGCGGTGATAATCGTCCAAGACACCACAAATCCAATTTGGTAAAAAAGTCGCAAACTCCACGCCATTTTTACACGAGATTGCTCGTGTTCAGCGATTTGAAGTTTTTTATAAATAGCTTGCAACATTTTAATTTTTATTTTTTTGATATATTTTCTTTGATATTGCTAGATATTTTAGCACAAAAATGCATAAAAAGCAAATGAAAATTTGACAGCATGTAAAAATTTAATAAAAAGACGTTGAATTAATTTTTAAAAATGGCACTTAATAAACCGAAAACGCTATTGGCTTTGGCTGGAGCATTTGCTTTAGGGGCTTGTGAGGCTGAGACGGGAGTTTCTGAAGCAGTGAAAGAAAAAAAATTTATACCAGGAGAATCAGTAACTGGGTGTCAAAAAAGAATAGCTACTTCTGTGGGGCTTATTATTAATACTGGGATTAGTGGAGATCAATCTTGGAATTTGTCAGATGGCCAATCTAAACCTAGATCAAAATTTAGAGATACTAGACCGAAAGAAAGGCAAGCTATTGTTAATCATTGTAAAGAACTATCAAGACGTCAGGATAAAAATGAAGATGGAATTTATGACCACAAAGATGTAATAGGTGTTGCCACTAAAGCTTTGCGTATTGAAGCTCTTAATCAAAGAAAAGTCGTAAGAGATTGGGCACTTGATCAAGGGTGGTCTGAGGAAGATGCTGATAAAATTGTAGAAGCAGTTATCTCAAAAAGAATTGAAGACGTCGATTCCAATAAAGATGGAGTTTATGACTATAGAGATGTAGTTTCCGTAGCTATAGATTATGTATTAGGTAAAAAATGGAAATGGAGCTATCGTCAACATGAAGATAATAAGCATCTGGCAGATTATTTTAGCCAT
Source organism: uncultured Candidatus Peribacteria bacterium (assembly GCA_964344775.1). Lineage (GTDB taxonomy): Bacteria > Patescibacteriota > Gracilibacteria > UBA4473 > UBA4473 > CAYFMH01. Next base: position 3,671 of record CAYFOO010000076.1, on the reverse strand, counting down.
GGATATAAATGGAAAGAAGATGCTGGCCCTATAAGAGGTTCTGTTTCTTTAGCTATATTGAATAAATATGATCATGATGGAGATGGTGTATTAACTGGGAAAGATCTAGCTCCAGAGTTTCCAGAGATACGCCAATTAGTTCAAAATTTGATAATTGAAAAAAATATTCAAGAAGCCGTTTTTAAACTTCCAGAAAACCATGATTACAAACAAGAAATCACTAATCTTTTGGTAGATGCAATTGCAGCAGAATTTGGAATTGATCATGAAAAAGCTGTTTATGTGGCGTTTGCACTTCTTGATATCAATACGGATGGAGAGATTAGTCACGCAGACGACATCAATGGTGATGGAGTTTTAAGTAAGGAAGATTTTTTGGCTATTCGTGATCTACGTAATCATTTAAAAACAAAGTATGGAGGACATTATACACGAGAAATTGTTATGGCCGATGTATTGTTTTATTGGTTAGAACAAAAAAAAAGAGATTATGAAATAGTGGACGGCGAGTCCCCATCTGATAATAATTTTTCTCTTTTACGTTTAGATTCAAAACGCTTAAAACACAGCAAATGGATAAGAGCGGCCAGTGTTCATCATGAAAAAGTAGGAGAACATGCTGAATTCCGATCTACAAGTGATAGTGGATCTCTTGGGTTTGACGTGGAAGTCGCTATTGCTGGAGTGACTGTGGGAGATTATGAGGAAGTAAAAGAAGAAACCGTTTATGAGACAGAGCATTATGTTATTTCACATGAAAAACTTGAAAACACAGGGCAAGTAACAGTTTTTACTGGTCCTAATGGATATAAGTTTTTTGTTTTTGATGCAGCTGATATGTTGGACGAACACAGGATGGATGAGTTTGTACGGCAATATCGAAATGGGAAAGTAATTGCTACTCCAGAAAAAGATTCAAAAAAAGAAGTAAAACCAGGGAATAAACACCCAGATAGTTCTGGTCGCGTAGTGGTTTGGGATCCAACCAGAAATATTCGTGTAATTTTTCAAAAAGGAGAATATGCAGGAGCTTTTTTTGGGGAGGATTTAAATAATCCAGAATTAGTTCATCGAGAAAATGAACCAAGAGTACTTTCCGCTACTTTCCGACATAACATGGATGCGGTTTCAAATGGACAATTATGGTTAGAAGGAAAAGTGGCGGCTGGATACAATCACTTTGATCCTACCACGTCTATCGAAAGACAAAATGAATATTTAAGTAAGCTAAAAGAACGAGGCGTCCCAGGAGCGATCTAGTTTAAAATTTAATTT
>CAYFOO010000076.1:0-2296 GCA_964344775.1 uncultured Candidatus Peribacteria bacterium | reverse complement strand
ACATTTGACTTCACGATGTAGTCGGTAGCTCCGAGGTCCATGGCTTTTTCTCGATCTTCATCAGTAGCGAGGTTGGTCAGTACAAACACGGTCGTTGTCTCAATTTTCCCGGTTTCATTGAGGTATTCTAATACCCCAAAACCATCTACTTCTGGCATCATGAGGTCAAGCAAAATTAAATTTGGTGATTCTTTGTCAATCAAATCAATAGCTTCTTGCCCATTTTGAGCCAAAAAAACCTCACTTTTCCCATCCGCATGGGAGAACATTTTTTCATACGCTTGACAGAGAGTTGGATCGTCCTCAGCTACCAAAATTTTCATGATTGCTTTTCATTGTAGTGTTTTTTTTAAAAATGCAAATTTTTTGTGGCTTTTTTCCTTTTATTTTGGTATAATGCTTAGAATTTTTGTATTCCTATGAAAATCAAAACCAAAATTCTCATTCCATTTTTGACTGTTTCGATCAGTCTCTTGCTCGGGATATCTGCAGGTTTTGTTTATTTTGTTTCACAAAAAATCACTGAAGAAACACACCATCGCTTAGAATCTACGGCACAAGAAAATGCAAAACATGTAGGTCATCTTTTGATGATGCTGAAAGGACGAATTACAGATTTTTCTTCAGATGGAAAAATAAAACAATGTTTGTATGACTTAAATCAAGGCATAGCTGATGACTGTTCTTCTGAAGAACTAACTCAACATTTGGTTAAAAATAAACTTCCGATATTTCATGATATTTTTGAAATATTTATTTTAGATCCTTTAGGAGATGTAATAGCTTCCTCTGATAAAAATCAGATAGGGCAAAATAAAAAAAATAGATCGTATTTTTTAGAGGGGAAAGAAAAAGCTTATGTTAGTCCACTTTATTTTTCGGAAATGCTGAAAAAAGACTCTTCTGTCATTTCTGCTCCAATTATGAAAGATGGAAATTTTGAAGGAGTTATTGCCGCTCGGTTAAAATTAAGTTCTATTTTTAACATTATAGAAATGGATCAGGAAAAGACGGTTGAACTTCTTATTGTTGATCGGGAAGGTTTTTTGATTTCACCAGATGTGAAAAATGAAAAATTTATCAAACGGGAAAAAATAGAAACGGCACACTCAGAAGAGTGTAAAGAACATTATGAAAAATTTGAAAAAGATGGAGAAATTGAAGAGCACGAAGACGAAGAGGAGGTAATGATGCTTAAAAATCACCGTGGCATGGGAGTTCTAGGAGGGCATGCTTATGCCCCAGAAATGGGGTGGTGCATCCTGGCAGAACAAGACAAATCGACTGCTTTTGGCCCCCTAAATACCATGCTCAAACATTATCTTTTAAGCGGTCTTTTTTCTATTTTCATTCTTGTTTTGTTAATCAATTGGATTACAAAAAAAATTACTCGACCGATTCGTCAGCTCCAAAAAGGAATCGAAAAAGTTCAAAAAGGCAATCTAGACCATCGAGTGGCGACGGATCGAGATGATGAGATCGGTCAGCTTTCTCGAGCTTTTGATAATATGACTTCAGCTCTTCGTGATTCCCACATAGAGGTGAAGAGAAAAGTGGAAGATCAAACCAAAGAAATACAATCTCAAAAAGCAGCTTCAGAGCTTCTCGCTGCTGACCTCAAAAAGTTCAAATTAGCCGTAGCAAATGCTTCTGATCATATTGTGATTACAGATCCTCAGGGATTTATTATTTATGCCAATAAAGCGGTAGAGCGTATCACTGGATTTAATCGTGAGGAATGTATCGGAAAAAAAGCTGGAGGACGTGAACTCTGGGGAGGACTTATGGAAGATGATTTTTATCAAAATATGTGGAAAGAAATATTGGAAAATAAAAAAGAATTTTCTGGAGAAGTAAAAAATAAAAGAAAAAATGGAGAAGAATATGTGGCAGAGGCACACATTACTCCAATTTTGGACAAAGCAGGAAAAAAAGTGATCTTTTTCCTCGGAATCGAACGAGATATCACAAAATCAAAAGAGGTGGATCGGATGAAAACAGAATTTGTTTCTATTGCTTCTCATCAGCTTCGGACTCCTCTGGCTGGAATGCGATGGTTTCTAGAGATGCTCCTCGCAGGAGATATGGGAAAATTGAAAAAAGAACAACAAGAAGCCATAACTAACGTACTCTGTTCTAATGAACGAATGATTGAATCAGTAAATGATATGTTGAGCCTTTCTCGATTGGAATCCGGAAATATGGATTTAACTCCATCAAAATTTTCTTTTGAAGAAGCACTCAAAGAAGTATTGAAAAACGTAGCTCCACTCACAAAGAAGAAGAAACAAGATTT
>CAYFOO010000075.1:0-5770 GCA_964344775.1 uncultured Candidatus Peribacteria bacterium | reverse complement strand
TGGAATTATGTGATTTTCCCTCAATATTAGGATCTTATTTTGTTACTTCTCCTAACTCGAAAAAATCTTTTCCAAGAATCTACCAACTTTTTTTGAGGAGGAATTGATTCCACCAAAATATTCAATGGAAAATAAGGTTCTTCTCCTCGTGGGACCAATGGCATATCTGTAACAGGAAAATTCCCTATCATAGCTGTTTCTTGATGATCAATTCCATATTTTTTACAAACATCCTGGAACCCCTGTAAAGAAGGTTTTCCTTTTTCTGTTTCTACTACAACAATCCCTCCTTCTGCTAGTTTTTTAAGTCTATCAGAATAACCACTTTGTGTATAAATAAAAACATTCATACCACAATCTTTATATTCCTGAAGAGCAGCTACCACCTCTTCTGGTATTTCAGCATATGGCGGTACCAAAGTCCCATCTAAATCAAAAATCACATTTTTTGTTTCAGGCTTATTCAGGGACTCCACAAGGCACAAAAATTCTTTAAATGACGGAATCCTAGGTAAAAAAGCATCAAAATCTTTGGCTCGGCTTCCAAATATAAGTTCTTGAAAACTTTTTAATTTATCTGAAGAAAATTTTTCTTTTTCACCTTCCATTTGACGCCTTTATATCGATATTTCAAAACTTTCCAAATCAAAATACAAAGATGATAAATTATAATTATAATTACTATAAAATTCTACTGAACAAAAAAAGAAAACAGAAATCGGATAAAGCCACAAAAAAAGTACAAAAAAAGCTTGTAAAAACAAAAAATTTGTTCTAAAATTTGATCAAAACTTGCTTCACCCGCTTTCTCAAGCCAAAAAACAAGAAAAAAAGTTTTCAAAACCCTGTGCACAAGTTTTGCACATTTTCTCAAGAATTGTTCAAAAAATGCCTCTAAAAAAAACGGCTCACACCCCAGTCCTCCTGAAAGAAATTCTTGAGATGCTCTTGACGAAAAACGTGGCGACGGTTTTTGATGGCACCCTAGGACTTGGAGGCCATGGGGAAGCGATTTTGGAGGAATTTAACAATGTCAAGAAATACATCGGCTGCGATCTCGACCTCGAACATCTCAACTTTGCTCAAGAAAGATTGGAAGCACACTGTGATAAAGCGATTTTTCGACAATCAAATTTCTCAGAAATCAAAAAAATTATTCAAGAATTAAATATCATTCGTCCACTAGTGATTTTACTTGATTTAGGAATCTGCTCTCACCATGTGGACAATCCAGAAAAAGGCTTCAGCTTCGAAAAAAATGGCCCACTTCGGATGTCATTTGATACTCAAAATGAAACTAATTGTGAAAAAATTGTGAACGAAGCAAACGAAAAATCACTCACACAGATCTTTCGAGAGTTTGGAGAAGAGCCACTCGCCCCAAAAATATCCCGAAAAATCATCGAAGCACGAAAACACGGAAAAATAAAAACCACCGGCAAACTCAAAGAAATTATCGAAAATACTACCCACCCCACTCAACGCAAAAAAACTTTGATGCGGATTTTTCAGGCACTTCGAATCGCTACCAACCAAGAACTCGAACACCTTGAAAAAACACTCCACGATGCCTGGGAAATAATGCTTCCCGGAGATCGAATCGGCATCATCGCCTATCACTCGCTCGAAGATCGAATGGTAAAAAAATTTTTCCTCGAGAAATCAAAACCTGTGACCGCCGAAACCGAGTTTTCACTGCATGAAGAAGTCGCTCCTGCCGAAGGCAGTCTTCTCACTCGGAAACCCATCGTCCCAACTGATGAAGAAATTGCCGCTAATCCCAGAGCAAGAAGTGCGAAGCTTAGAATCTTAGAAAAATCCTAATTTTTAATTTTTTCCCCTACAACTTACAACCTCTCACCTACAACCTTTACAAAAAATGAATGTCACCCACCACACACCTCATGAAACACAAAGCCCCGAAAACACGGCTGTGGCTGAAACTAAAAATTATTTTGTGTGGATTTTGCGTGGGGGGATTTTTCTTATTGCCAGCCTTGGATTCTGGTATCTTATCCTCTTGAATTCTTTGGCCACCAGTGCTTTTGCTCTGGAAGAACTGAAATCTGAAAGAATTACTATTCAAAAAGAACTAGAACGTTGGGAAATCGAATTAGCTATCCCCACCAGTCTCTATGCTCTGGAAAGTACTGAGCAAGTCCAGGAAATGGAAATAGTAGAAGAAAAAAGCTTTATCGAAGTACGAGAAAATCAGTTGGCATACCTACGGTAAAAGGTTGTAAGTTATAGGTAGTAGGTTGTAGGGATTTTTTATCATTTTATTTTCCCCCTACAACTTACAACTTCCCACCTAGCCCACTCCGCCATAGTTTGTAATTATAATCCCAAAGCTACGAAGGCCGGGCAACTTTTTTGTAACATTCCCCCCTCCTTTTCGTTTCAGTAAGTGCCAATATCTATTTCATTTTTCTAACCCCACAAAAAATGAAAACCATTACAACCGGCATCGGTTTTTTGGTATTTGTGAGTGTTTTTGTAGGCACTGGACTTGCACTCTCTGGAGTTGATGAGACCATGACTCTAGAAGAAGCCTACATGAGGCGTGCTGCAAATCATCCGGGGTATTCTCTCAATGCCTTTAGCACAAGAGAGGATTTTATGCTCAACCGCATTGGTGGAACCGTAAAAGGGAGTAAATCTTCCCAAGGTTCTGATCGACGCATGAGAACCGGAGGATTTGAGCCGTTTAAAAAACGAGATCGGCAAGCAGAAAATTAATCTCGTTTCTTGCAAATCCCAAAAAAGAAGAGTTTTCGTCTTGATTACTCTTCTAGTTTTTTTGATAAAATGAAGTAATACTTTTGTTTTTTTACGTTTCGAAGTACAATCGCCTCCGATGAAAAATGAGCTTCTGGAAAAATTGTCTCAACTGCAAGAAAAATTTGAGAAACTCAAAAACAGCTTGAATCTGGATGAGAAATCCACGGAATTAAAAATTCTACAATCTCAAATGGAGGCCCCAAGATTTTGGGATGATCAGAAAAAAGCAAAAAAAAATTCTCAAAAAGCCGCTCAGATCGAACAATTTATCAAAAAATGGGAAGAAATCGCTTCAAATCTAAAAGATTTGCCGGAGCTAATTGAGATGGCCAATGAAAAAGAATGCTCGGAAATAGGAAAAGAAGTGCAAAATCTGGAAGAAGATTTTCAAAAAGGGGAAACCGAGCTCCTCCTCTCGGGTAAGTTTGACGCAGGAAATGTGATCCTTTCAATCCACGTGGGAACCGGAGGACAAGATGCAGAAGATTTTTGTAGCATGCTCCTACGCATGTATCTGAGATTTTGTGAGCAAAAAAATTATACAACAAAAATGATCGACGAATCTCCTTCTGATGACGGGCTCAAATCAGCTACCATCGAAATCAGTGGCCCGATGGCGTATGGTTTTTTGAAAGCGGAAAATGGGGTTCATCGGCTCATCAGGCTCTCTCCTTTTAATGCTAAAAATCTCCGGCAGACTTCTTTTGCCAAAGTGGAAGTCCTCCCCGAGATCGAAGATGATACGGAAGTACAAATTGAAGAAAAAGATCTCCGGATTGATGTTTTTCGGGCTTCGGGACATGGTGGGCAGTCAGTAAATACGACTGATTCAGCTGTACGCATCACCTACCTCCCACTCAATCTCGTCGTCACGTGTCAAAACGAAAAATCTCAACTACAAAACAAAGCTGCAGCGATGAAAGTACTCAAATCCCGCCTCCTCAAACTTAAGCAGGAACAAAATGCACAAAAGATTGATGAACTCCGCGGAGACAAGATGGAAGCCGACTTCGGATCACAGATCCGCACCTATACCCTCCAGCCGTACAAGCTCGTAAAAGATCATCGAACCGATTATGAGGAAAATAATCCGGACAAAGTTTTTGATGGAAATTTGGATGGGTTTATTGACTCATATCTGAGAAATTCTAAATAACGTTTTTCAATCAGGAGTTACCAGGTCTCATCTCACTCCTCCGACAATTGGTAAGATCAAAATGTGAAAAATGAGACATTGATAATATACCATGCTCCTTTCGTATTTTAGCCAAAGCACTAAATAATATTTCTGGTCCTGGATTTTCAAAATCTTTAAGCAAAATATTAGGGCTATTGGCAGATCTTCTTTTAAACCTATTTATCCTTATCCCTCGCCCATCCTTCATCAATTGAACACCAAAATCATTCCCAAATACACCACAAAACTCTCTCACCAAAACCCCTTTTTCTGCATTTGTGATATTCTCTGGATCGATAAAAAGATCGTCTCCGTCCAAGGTTGATTGATAAAGTTCATCAAGCCCATTTTTTATTTCTTTCTCATCCGGTTTTCTACAAAATTTACTATCGCATAAGTCATATCCCAATAAAGCTCTCTGTAAAGCATCTACTTCCGACCTTGTGTCAGCTATTTTTTGTTGATCCCCTTCTTGTGTCATGTTAAACTTATTCTTTTCTTCTAGACGCCTAAAACACCACCACATATAAGGATCCATAGCCATTTGCTCGAAGTTCCTCTTTCGATCTAAGGCTGGCAGCTCCTCTGTCTTATCAATCCCTACATCCTCCAGTGTCCCCAAATATCTATTTCGAAAATCCTCCATCGTCACCCTGACCGAATCTAATTCACCCTCTTCGAGAGCAGGAATTTGATCCCCCTGCTCAGAAACAAATAATAAATAAAGTTTTTTGATACCTCTTACTGGATAATCATCTCGATGCCCTTCTTCCAATATCCATCCAATCTCCTCATGCCACATCAAATATTTAAACTCCCCCGAGATTGCATGTCGATCTTTTTTATTAATTTCTCGGCAAATTGCACTACGATCAGATCCTATTGCCAGAGCCTGGATTCGGGCTACACCAAAAAAACTCGATAAGTCATAAAAAGTTTCTCCTGATCCTGCTAATTTTTCTAAATCCAGTTCTAGCCCCCCTTCATACCTTTGATTCAAAAGTCTCTCAAAAGTTCGTTTATTTGATAATGAACGGTATAAAAGATTATAAAGCTGTAAAAATTCAGATTTATTTCCAGATCCTTTTTCTTTTAAATTCTCCTCTTCTCCTCCCATTAATCTACTCACTATTGTACGAGTTAACCTCCTATCTTCCGTTCTCAAAAAAACTTTTAAAAGCTCCTCACATCTCTCGTTTTGCGAAAAAACATCTAAATCTGTTATTTCAGTGGGGATTCTTGTTAAGGTTTTTCTCTCTTCAACAAAAAATTCTCTCACTTCCCCCAGATCAACTAATGTCAAAGCTGATTTTAATCTTTCTCCTTTTTCACCATCTAACACTATATTGGCTCCTGCCAAAACACTAAAAAGACCCCAATTTTTTAAACTGGATTTAATTAGAAACACTTAAATAAAGGAAAAAAGAAGGTATTATTTTTGACGCAACATCTAAAATATCACCTCTTTTTTCCATGCAAAAGTATATCCATGACAGCCTCAGAAACAACCTTCGTTCGGTACAAAAAGGGCTTACTGTTCCCCAACAAAAGGCTGTAACAGAAGTCGTTCGCGGTTTATTTACAGCAGGAACACCAATTTTGAGATATTTGGCCCAAGATGACGACAAAAGTGCCAAAAAACAGGGAGAAAAGTATTCTCACCACTTAGGGAATGTTGATTTAGAAGATAAAATCGAGCAGTTCTCACTCAAAAAAGCCTTTTCTGACGTCAAAACGGATTCCATCATTGCCTACGATCTTAGGAGAAGTAACAAAATAAGATCCTAATATTGAGGGAAAATCACATAATTC
>CAYFOO010000074.1:0-5835 GCA_964344775.1 uncultured Candidatus Peribacteria bacterium | reverse complement strand
AAGAAATTTTTTATAAAAAAAGAAGGCCACCGACGCACAAGGCGTCGGTGGCCAGAATACCGCTATCCTTTCTTCCTAGTTGAAGCAGGAGCCATCCCCGGTCCTGATGAACTTGTCCAGGCAGTCCCTGTCGTCATTGGCGGCCTGGTGCTGAGAGATCGGAGTCGGAGGCACCACAGCCTGCTGCTGAGGGGCCACCTGCGCCCGCACCGGCAAGCCCCTGATCTCGAGGGGGCCCAAGTTCGCCGGCTGTTTGCCGTAGGTGGCCCGGTAGAGCACCCGACCATCATGACCTTTTCGGATCTGCACCCACACCCGATGTTTGCCATCAGGCGTAGTGGCGGCCCAGCCGGTGGGGACGTCTTCGCTGATCATCCCCTGCAGACGAAGCACGCCACAGAGACGTGCATCACCCTGGCACAGGAAACTGAAGCCATTTTCCAGCGGAATGGGCTGGTTAAGCTGGATGTTTCCCTCTTGGGCAACGAGTTCCAGGGTGAGGTATCCGTCCCTCTCTCCCTTGCGAAAAAGGTAAACGGTGGGAGGAACAAACGTAGTATCCTTCACCTGGAAACGATTCCCGCCGTTGCCGAAGGAAACCTTACGAACCTCCCAGGTCTTGCCCAAGGACTCGTAGGAACCGAAGAGGTTCGGCTGTCCCGGGGCCGGGGTCCAATGGAAGGGACGATCCTGGTTGATGATCGGGAACACCAGATCCTCTCCCGCCGACTGGAAAGTTGTCGCAGTGGGCTTAAAAACGGCTGGAGAATTCGGATCCATCGGATATTCCATTCCGATAACCTGGATGGCCACCTTCGCCAGGTGTGCAGGCAACTGAGCTTTCGTCGCGGCCTTTTCCTTGGGATCAGAAGTTTCCGGAGCCCCCTCCCCCTTGACTTTGGACAAAGGCGCGTCGGTAGGGGGATTGGCCGCAGCAGCTTGATTAACTTCGTCGAGAGTCTGCTGAGCCCGGGTCGAGATCCAACCGGATTCGGCCTTCACCCAGAATTCCCCGGTCTTGGGCTGGAGATAGCCGTCTCCGACACTCCCCAGTTTGGGATCCGGGGCTTCCTCCCCGAAGTGGTTCTTGCTGCCGCGAGGCAACACGAACTCCGGGTCCATGTTCCAGGCGGTAGGGGAAATCTTCCGGAGACCAGAGATGGTCCCGTTCGGATTTCCGAGCAGGAACAAAGTCCCCACCGTCCCTTCTTGCGGGTTCGGGGGGCGGATCCCTCCCATGACATTGGTGCCAGGAGCCCCGGCCTGCCCAGCGGCTCCTGCCGGACCAGCCGGCCCCGGAGTCCCCTGAACGATGTGAATGTAGACCCCGTCCGAGGAGAGTGCGTTGATGCACTTCTCCTGAGCCGGATCCTTGGGATCGGGGATCACGGCCTCGCAGACACGGTCTGCTTCAATCCCCCCCGCGAGAGCGGTCGCCGAAAGTCCGGTCATCCCCCCCCATAATCCCCAGAGAGAGCAACAGGGCTCTCCCCGCGTCGGTGAGAAACAAAGCTCCGCTGAGCAGCGATACGCCACTCAGCAAGCCGCCACCACGGGCGGCGATGGTTGAGATCTTCATCTCATCCTCCTTGCGCCCGCCTTGGGCGCGGTTGGGGTTGATCGGCGGACCATTCCGCCGACTTTTGTGAAAATTTTTGGAAAAAATTATTTGAAAATAATAAAAGAAAGGATATCGAGGCGGTCTTCGGCCTCGATAACCCGCGCATCTCCATAACGGAGATGGCTCAGCTATACTAAGGCCGAGGATACCTCGACATCTTGACCGAAATGTAAAAGAACAAAAACCGTTTCACGGTAACTTTTAGCAATAAGCCAAAAGTATTTATTTTATTTTTGTTTTTGCAGAAAGAATTAAGTGGATTAAAGCAAAGAATTTTTAGTTATTTTGTTGTTTTTTCCTTGCTTATTTCTGCTTCCTTCCTGCTTTTTTATCAGCACCAGGAGGGCATACAAGTCTCCTGACACCATACTATGTAGCAAAATATTGCCAACTTGTCAATAGTTTTATAAAAATGCTTTAAATTTTTTTCTTCACTGATGTGAAATCAAAATTATTTTTTGCTTATCAACACTCTTAATTTTATTTTTTGGACCTATCTGGTATCAAACATCCAAAAACAAAATCTCCCCCTGATCAAAATCCAAAATCTTCCGCCCCGGAAATAAATGAAAATCCACCTCCGGATGAGTGATTTTTTCAAAAATGTCTCGTTTCTCCGCCCCCATCATCAAGACGAGAATCTTCCGACTCCTCCCAATCGCCGGGAAAGTCAGCGTCAACCGATCTCGGATCGCAAATGCCTCTGTCTGAGTATGCACCGTCAGCTTTTCATTTTTGTCTAAAACAGGATCTCCTGGAAAAAGTGACGCCGTGTGCCCATCCGGTCCAATCCCCAAGATCGTCAGATCAAAAAGAAATCCGTCTTTATCAGCTCGCAAAACTTCTGCGTATTTCTCTGCACTTTCTTCCGGCGTAGAGCAAATCGGAAACGCGTAAAAACGAGAAACGAAATCCCCCACTTTCTCGTCCAATAGCTTGAAATTGGAATCCGGATGATCATGTGGGACAAATCTCTCATCCACCTGAAAAAGTGCCGTATCCGAAAAATCAAAATCGTGATCCCTTAAAACATCAAAAATCCCCGCCGAACTCCCCCCACTCGCCGCAATTCGAAATTGATCTCCCGCTTCATTTTTTGCTTTCTGAACCAAATCTAAAACGGCGTCCCAAAAGATTTTTTCATCTTTCATAATTTTTAATTTTGCTTTTTGCATTTTGAATTTGTAATTACTCATTGTTAATTGTTCACTGCTAATTGCCTGTCCGCCGTAGTTCGAATTTATTTTCTGAAGCTAAACGAAGGCGGATTCTCTGTTCTTTATTAATTGCTCCCATACCACCGAAACCCCTCCCCCTCTATCATTTCTCGCTGCGATGCCGGTCCACACGATCCTGCCTGGTAAGTTTCCACCAGAATTTTTTCTGTTTTTACGAAGTCGAGTACTTTGTCGACCACTTCCCAAGAAGCCAAGATCTCATCGAAGCTCAGGAAATGCATCTTCTCTCCACGGATCACGTCCAAAAGTAATAATCCATGTTCCGGCAGACAAAAATCCCCCTGACAAGCAATCGACTCACTGACTCCAATCTCTCCCAGTCGAGCCGTGGCGCCATCTTCATCGAGTAGCCGGAGGTTGAGCTTTTCATCCGGATAGAGTTCGATCACCACACGGTTGGGCTCGTGATTTTCTGGTTGGAAATTAAATTTCCTCAGTTCGATCACGAGGTAGGTGTGTTTTTGATCGAGCTTCTTCCCACTTCGGAGAAAAATCGGCACCCCATGCCAACTCTCTTGATTGATTTCCAGTTTGAGCGCCGCAAAGGTTGGCGTTTCTGAATTTTTCGTCACCTCATTTTCCATTTTGTACCCTTCGTACTGCCCGAGCGAGATATTTTTGGGGTCTGGAGTAAATTTGAGCCGAGCCAGGGCGGAGGCTTTTTCTTCTTGGACATTCTCAGCATCTCTCTCGATCGGGATCGACATAGTGATGAGCGCAAGAATCTGAAGCAGATGTGATTGGATCATATCTTTGACCGCCCCTACTTCATCGAAGTAGCCGATTCGCTTACCCACACCCACGGTCTCTAACGCGGAAATTTGGATATTGGCGATCTCTCGCCCTTTGATCACCAGACTCAGGATGCGATTCATATGCCGGAGTGGGATCAGGCTTCGGACGGCTTTTTTGCCCAGGTAGTGATCGAGCAGATAGACATCTTTTTCTTCAAAAAAATCCTTCACGAAGTGAAATAACTTCTGGGCACTTTTTTCATCTTCTCCAAAAGGTTTTTCGAGCACTAATCGAATATCTTCGCCATCTTTTTTGGTCTTCCCCAGATTTTCCACGATCGGCTCGAACATCGTCGGCGGGACAGAGAAGTATGCAATCTGCATCGTCGGACACTCGCCACAAAATTTTGGTAATTCCACTTTATATTTTTTGAAATCCTCGATCTGGTCATACTTCCCCGCAAAATAAAATACGTGCTCGAGCAGTTCTTTTAGGATTTCTTCTTGGTAATCATTCCATTCTTTTCGAGAAGCCCGAACGGATTCTTCGAAAAGTTTTCTGAAGTCGTCTTTTGCCATTGCCGAACGGGCATAACCCACGATCGCGTAGTGGGACGGAAATCGCTTTTGTTCGGCCAGCGCAAACAGGGCTGGGAAAATTTTCAGTTTCGCCAGATCTCCGGAGGCTCCAAAAATGGTGAAGACAAACGGTTCTTTGATGCGATAGATATTCATGTTAAAAATATTTCTGAACTAACCACTAATTTTATTTCTCACTTAAACCATTCAATAATTCCTGAAAAAGCTCCAAGGCCTTGGGTAGCTGAGCATAAACGATATCCGCGAAAGCCTCATCATACGCATGCACGGTTTCATTTCTCAGATCCACGAGCTGCATCCACCCCTCATCGTATGAAATCAGATCTTGGGCAAAAGCCTCTCGAAAACAAGAACGAGGAGAATTACAATCAATCCCTTCTTTTTCCTTGAGGTAGCTTTTGGTAGTTTTCCAGGCGAGATCCAACGTGATTTCAAAACGCTTGATCGCAGAGTCTCGAACAATGTTCGTTTTTGGTTCTGCCAAAACTTCTGCCAATCGATCAACGGCTTTTTTCAATTGTTCGATCTGTTTTGTGAATTTAGTCATGAAGTCAGGGGTTCAATTTTTTTGAGCGCTTCTTCTCGAAAATCAGCACTCGTGGCCATCAAATCCACCACATCGATTTTATACAAAATTGTTAATTTTTCTACGGATTCTCGGATATTTACCATCGTTTGAAGTGACACTGATGCAGAGCCCAGGATCCCAATATCGATGTCCGAACGTGGTGAGTTGGTCCCCGTCACGCGAGATCCAAAAAAGAAAACTTGATGCTGGGACAGATCCAAATGCGCCTCAAAAATGGGCAAAATTTTGGCCTTCAAATCTTCCAAAGAAATGTGCTCCAGATTCATGGCTTCAATCTACTGAGTCGGGTTTAAAAAGCAAATTACCGATTGATGCCAAATCCCTACTTAGTCAACTTATTGGCCCGTGAATCCGAAAATTGCTTTTCCCCATACTATAAGGTTTTACTGTGGATTGCTCTGGATGAAAGTAGTACTTTTAAGTTTGATTTTCGCAAAAATGCAATTTTTATTGGACTCCTCCCTATGGTCGTCGTCCATAAAAATTGCAAAAAATACTGCTTTAGTTTGTGAAAGCCGCATGTATAAGCTAGATTTTAATTTCCGGATTCACGGATTAGCCTTATGGATCATGGAAAACTGAACAACTTTTGATTTTGCTTTTTTTTTATTTATTTTTATTTGACATAAATTTAATTCTGTGATATAAGATTTTTTAACTTTTTTAAAATGCCCAACGCTTTAAGAGAAATTCCTGAGGATGCAATTTTGGATGGTTATGTTTTGTATGATATTGCAGAACGTTTACCTGAATTTAGAAAAAGATCAGGAGAAAATCAGCATCAATATTCAAGAAGATTTAGGGATGAATTATCACAAATGACGGGAGGAAGTTTTATAGAGCGTGTTCGAAAAGCAATCGAAGGAAATGAAATAGAGAAAGAAGAAGATAGAGATTTTGTAATAGATCATTTTAATAACCGACTAATCAAAATTAATGGCAATTATATTTTTGATATTGATGGAGACAAAGTTGAAGTCTCTGTTACATTATGTGAATACACTCCTAGAAAGTTAAAAGAAGGATACTCTCTCGGAAATCCAAATGCCAAAT
>CAYFOO010000073.1:0-6363 GCA_964344775.1 uncultured Candidatus Peribacteria bacterium | reverse complement strand
TGCACAACTCACGTTGATTCCCTATCACCTGCTGAAAAAACTGGGGTCTTTTTAGCTTTCATAAACTCCTCTCGCGAATCTATCATTCCTTCATTATGCTTCCCATGTATTTGGAGGAAAGTTTTTGGTTCGGGGGCGGCCTCGTAGAGCTTCTGTCCTTGAGAAAAGGGGATGATTTCATCCCTTTCGCTATGGATCACAAGAACTGGTGAGGTGATGTTTTTTACTTTTTTACCACTTTCAAATTTAAATTTTAAAAACCATTTTACCGGAAAAAACCAGTAGTGATACCGGGCCATTTCTTCGGCTGAAAAAAAGGAAGATTCAAAAACAACGGCAAAAATATCCTTATTTTGTGCAATTTCTGAAGCAACACCACCGCCGATCGATTTTCCCCAGAGGATGATGTCTTTTTCAGCAATCTTTTGTTCATTCACCAAAAAATCCCAAGCGGCCTGACCATCGACGTAGAGATCAGATTCTTTTGTGATTTTTCCCGTGCTACGCCCGTATCCCCGATAATCAAAAATAAGAACATTCAATCTCAACTCTTTCAAAATCTGCAGCTCCGGTGTTCGATGAGAAACATTTCCCGCATTCCCGTGGAAAAAGAGCACGGTTTTTGCTTTTTCGTCCGTTTTGACCCACCAGGCATGCAATTGTTCATTATTTTCCGTCTCAAAGAATACCTCTTTCACATTCAGTGTGGGAGGCGGTTCTATCAGGTGTTTTGTTGGGAAAAAGATGAGGTTCTTCTGAAAAATAAAAAAGAAGAAGACGATGAGGACGTAGAGAGAGGGGAGTGTTATGAGGAGTTTCATGGAGTTAATGTTTTGTCATACTATTAATAAGGCCCGAAAGCATTTTGCTAATTTCTGTGAGATCTGAATATAACTCTTGAAACAATTTTTTATCAATTTTTCCTTCTATTCTTAAAATACGGAGGATAGCTACACATTCGTGAACAGATCCTCGAGAAATAGTGTAAAAATTTTTCTTGTCTTTTTTGCTATATTTTCCGGCTCCTTCGGCAATATTTAAAACAACACTTAAAGCAGCTCTTCGAAGTTGATCTTTAAGGTTTTGATCTATTTTTGTTGTTGTCAGAAATTTAACCACTTTGGCATAGGTTTGTTCAGACTTGATATAAACTGGGAATTTTTCGAATTCAAACATTTCTCTTTCTTAAGACTTAATTTTTTTGAGAGGAAATATCAAACTTTTAAAATTCAAACATCACAAAAAAAGAATGAAGTGTAAGGATAAGAATAAGAAGGGAAATTTGCTTTCATTAAATAAGTCCTGAAGTACCTTCATTCTTTTTTCTAAATTCTTAATTCTTCATTCTTAGAAATTTGCGTCAGCAAATTTCTGGTGGAGGTGGCGAGTATCGAACTCGCGTCCGAAGAGGAAACCTAGTTTCTTCTACGCTCATAGTTTAGTTTGTTTGAGTCAGGCCCTAAAAACTAAACAAAAAAGACCTAACTTTTATCCAGAATTGTCCTTTTGAAACGGATAAGTCTCCAAAAGTAAGGTGCTAAATGGACTGATAAGTTTCGCACCAAACTTATAGTCACTTGCGAGCAAAAAGGCTCAAGCAAGATTTATCTGTGAGCTCAGATTAAGCAAAACGAGCGTAAGCAGGAGCAAGTACTTCAGGAGTAAAAGCTCGAGCTAGGCTTCGTAGTGCTTTGTGAGTTCGTTGTACCAAAGGTTTTGCACTTATGGTTTTGCACAGTGGATCTGCCGGCAACTGTACATGCCGTGAACGCCAAAAATAAATTTCAATTCTCCCCGTCAAAGCCAGTTCACCCCCTCGTCAGGATTGTCTGCATCCCGAGTACTCGGGATTCCGAAATCCTTCCTCTCAAAATTTCATCTGCCCCATACTTTAAACTGGTAGATAAAATTCTGGGATTTTTTAAAATTTTTCATTCTCAATTTATTTTCTCTCGTCATGTAAAAGAACCTCTTCTTTTTTCTAAAAACTAATAACTAAGTTCTAAGTTCTAAGTTCTAAGTTCTAAAAATATTATATCCAAAACTAATTCTTTGTCAATGTGATTACTTCCGGTACGTTTTTTAATTCTTTTATTAATTCTTCATATTCTGAGGTGGAAGTACATTCCATACGAATGGACCAGTAGGTGATATTTTCTTTTTTATCCAATTTGAGAACTGATTGAGTGATATTTATACCATGGTTTGCAATTTTTTGAGAAATATCTTTAAAAAGACCGATACGATCCCTACATTGTATTTCTATTAATTTTTCTATTTTGAAGTAGGCTTCTAAAAATCGAGATGGATCAAGTGAAGGAAGTTCTTTGCAGTCCATTTCATGAATAGTAAATCGAAGGCCTCTTGTTTTGTAAGCAATGATGTTTTTTCCGACGCGAGGTTTGCAGCAAGAAGCCAGATGATAAGGAAGGTTGCGTGCTCCTCCGATAACAATTTCTGGTTTTTCTTTTTTGGTAGGAGTAAATAGTTTCCCTAGTTTTTGGAGAATTGGAGGTTTCTCAATTTTTTCTACTATCGGTTGCTTTTTTCTCAAAAGGCTAGTTTCTTGTTGTGAATGATCCTCTTCTCTCAATTTATTGATGTAGTTTTTTATTTTACCAATGGTGCGGGAAGATTTTACAAAATTAAGCCATTCGGGGTTTGGAGTTCGTCCTTTCTGAGTCAAGATTTCTACTACCTGGCCACTTTGGAGCTTGTAGTCCAACGTTTTTATCATCCCATCTACTTTTGCTCCTACACAAGAAGCTCCAATATCTGAGTGGATCGCAAAAGCAAAATCTACTGGAGTGGAGTCCACGGGGAGAGTTATGATTTCTCCTTTTGGGGTAAATACATAGACTCTGTCTCCCAAAATAGATTGAGAAACTTTTTCATAAAAATTTTCTAATGGTTCTTGCTCATCTGTAGGGATGTGCTGAGGAAACCAATCCATCCTTTTGACATAATCATTATCAAAATTTGAATGCTTTGCATGTTTGTATGCCCAGTGAGCTGCAGGTCCGTATTCTGCATCCAAATGCATATCCATAGTTTTTATTTGGATTTCAAGTGGTACTTTTCCAAACCCCAAAATAGTTGTGTGCAGACTTTGGTATCCATTTGGTTTTGGAATAGAAATATAATCTTTGAATCGTTTGGGAATTGGATGCCATTTGGAATGTAGTATTCCCAATACTCGATAACAGTCTGAAGGGGCTTTTACCAAAATTCTTATAGCAAAAAGATCAAATACTTCTGAAACAGAAGAGAATTCTTTACGCTTCATTTTTGCATAAATTGAGTATAGGTTTTTTGGACGCCCATGAATTTCTGCTACATCAATTTTTTCCACCTCCAAGACTTTTTCAATTTCTTTTTTCGCTTTTTCAATAAATTCTTTTTGTTCATTTCTAGAAGCGGTTACTTCTGCAGATATTTTTGCATAATCTCGTGGATATAGATGTTTAAAACTATAATCTTCGATTTGTGTTTTGAATCCGAAAAGTCCTAATTTATTGGCAACTGGGGCGTATACTTCCAGGGATTCTTTGGCGATTCTTTTTTGGTTTTTTTCAGGGACATATTTAAGTGTAGAGAGGTTATGGATCCGATCAGCAAGTTTAATAAAAACCACTCGAATGTCTTGGGCCATGGCGACAAACAATTTTCTAATATTTCCGAGTTCTCGTTGAGAATTCTTTAACTGAACCTTCGAAACATTTGATACGCCTTCTGTGAGGAATCGTATTTTTTTTCCAAATTTTTCTTCAATTTCTTCGGGAGTAGCATCAGTGTCATCGATTACATCGTGCAGCAAACAAGCTTGAATAGTTTCAATGTCTGGTTTGATAGAAATTAATATATTTGTTGCAGCAACTGGATGTATGAAATAGGGTTCTCCGGAATATCTTTTTTGACCTTCGTGTTTTTCTTTAGCAAACCAAAAAGAATCCCGAATTCTTTTTTCTTGATCTGCATCAAAGTCAGGATAGTACGCTCGAACTTCTTTTATAATTTGTTCAAGCTCTTTTTCAAAATCAGGATTTTTGAAGGACGTATTTGAGCTGGTCATTTGGTTGGAAATGAACTATATCGTGTTTTCTGGGTATTTAATATCCGTCAAAAGTGGGGCTAAAAAGAATGATTCATTCCAATATTCACAACCTCGTTTTGGGAGTTTAATATCAATTTTTTTTGCACGAACATCTCTTATTCCCAACATTTGTAAGTATTTTTGGAAAGAGTTTCCAAATCCATCTATTGAATCCATATAAAATGTAATAATACCTGTTTTTTCTTTAACTAATTGAAGTTTCAAAAGAGAATAGAGAAAACGGACACAACACCTTCCGATATCATCAATTTCGAGAGGAAAACCATTAAAAATAACACCATCAAAAACATGTCCTTCTTTTTGAAGTTTTGGTAAAATATTTTCCCAACCTCCTTCGTGGATAAAGATTTTATCTTTGTGAGGTTGGGCATTTCTCCATTTTTTTGCTTGTTTTAATATTTCCTTATTTTTAACAGTAATATGATGTTCTGTTATTTTTCTAGTTTTTCTTAATTTTTCTATCGCTTCACTAGCCAAACCAAGACCAAAAAATATATCTAAAATTTTACCGCCGTGCATGGTCCCTATTTTTGCCAATTCTTTCATATAAGGAGTCTCAAAGTCTGACATAACTTCCAGTCCACAGACTTTTAATGTGCGTCCTCCTTCTGGGGTGGTTATGTATTCAGCTTTTGCATCGGCCCATTTTTCTCTCAGATTTGCAGGGAATTTATCTTTTCGAGAATTAATATTTTGTAGAATAGACTTAATGTTATCAGTTACATAAATATGTTCTTTTAATATATCAGAAGATTCTTCTTGAGGGATGTTATACAAAAACTTGCCTGGAAGTGCGTATTTGCTGCTTTCCCAAGCAATTTCAAAGATGGCTTTTTGTAGGCGAGAAAGGCTTTCATCTTCAATAACAAGGGCAAATCCCCCTTTTTCATTATAGGCCATACAATGTATATATTTCCCATAGATGTTTACTTCCCCATTAAGCAGTGGAAGAAGTTTTGGAGGCAAAAGCCTTATTTCCATAAAAGCTTCTTTGGATCGTAATTTAAAATAGGTAGTGGTTGGTGTTTTTGGGGCAATGTTTCGGGAAAAAATACCTTTTTGTGCTCGCTTAATAGCAAATTCGTTGTCAAAAAAGAGCTGTAATTCTGGTTGAACTGCTTCTAAAACTGAATAATAAGCACATACTTCTTTTTCTGCGTGTTCCAAAATATGGCGATAAGAATCCATTATTCCTTCGACACCTTCATAAAAAGTAATTTTTGATTTTACAGCATCCCCGAGAGAAAACCTCAAATGATCAATAAAAGTGTTAGTTTGGTGACGAAGGTTATTTATTTTTTGTGAAGTATTAGTTTTTATCCATGCAAAAAAGCTTTCGAGAGAATCTAGAGAATAAACTGAATTACCGTTTTCTTTATATGCACGAATGATTTTTTTCTTTAATAGAGATTCTAGTGCTTTTTTATTATTCTTTTTTTTGAGAAGAGAATGACTAGGTTTTATTTTTTTTTCTTCCATAAATACAACCAGCAAAGCAATTTCATCTTCAGAAAAATTTTCTTTTTTCAAAAAGGACTTTAATTCTTCGTGAATTGATTTATTGTTTTTCATATTTTTTTTCTTAATATCAAAAAAATGAGAGAGCCATGGGCTTTTACTCTCATAATCACTTAGAAATGTCAAAAGATTTTTACCAAGAAAGCGATATATATCCCCTGTTGAATGAATTTTCAAAAAAAGATCAGGAGAGAATTATTCGTGCTTGTGCTTTGTGTAAAAAAGCTCATTGAGGCCAGACAAGGAGGTCAGGAGAAGATTTTGTTACGCATCCTTTGGCCGTAGGAAAGATTCTTTTGAAGTGGAAAAAAAATTAAAAAAATCGATAATAGTTAATATGGTTATTGCTGCCATACTTCATGACGCGATTGAAGATTCTACTATTACACTTGAACATATAAGAGAGAAATTTGGAGAAGAAGTGGCACTTTATGTTTATGCTCTTACAAATGATTATTTCAAAGGGAAGTTTTTAGAAAAAAATCTTTCTTTTTTTGAAGAAGACCCAAATATACTTATCATAAAATTAGCAGATCGACTTCACAATCTTCAGACCATAGATAATATGCCGTTAGCAATAAGACAAAAAAAAGCCTTAGGAACCCTCTCAGTATAGTTCCTATTGCAAGAGCATTAAAAATGTATGGAGTAGCAAGAGAGTTGAAAAATCTGGCTCAAAAATAGAGTTTCTGCACAATAAAAAAAGCGACAGGTGCATTATCCCCAATCCC
>CAYFOO010000072.1:0-6535 GCA_964344775.1 uncultured Candidatus Peribacteria bacterium | reverse complement strand
CTCAAAAAATACGTCCGTGCCACCGACTACCTGGCCGTAGCCCAGATCTACCTCCGAGATAACGTACTGCTGAAAAGGCCGCTTAAATCCACTGACATCAAACCTCGACTCCTCGGCCACTGGGGTACTTGCCCGGGAATCAATTTCACATACGCACAGGTCAACCGATTGATCAAAAAAAACAATGCCGACATCCTGATCGTGATCGGACCAGGTCATGGTTTTCCGGCGATGCAGTCGAATCTTTTTATCGAAGGTTCACTCACCCATTTTTATCCCCGAGTGATTCCTTTTAACGAAAAAGGCGTGAAAGAAATCTGTGAAAAATTCTCCGCTCCCTACGGCTACCCAAGTCACTCAAATCCGGCTGCCCCGGGAGCTATTTTGGAAGGGGGAGAACTCGGGTACAGCTTGTCAGTAGCCCAAGGATCGGTGCTAGACAATCCAGATCTGATCACCTGCTGTCTCGTGGGAGATGGAGAGGCCGAGACCGGCCCCATCGCTGCCGCTTGGCACGCGAATAAAATATTGAGTCCTCGAGAAAATGGAGCTGTCCTCCCAATCTTGCATGTAAATGGGTATAAAATTTCTGGACCCACCGTCTTCGGACGAATGAATGATGTGGAGTTAGCGAAACTTTTTGAAGGATACGGCTATGATCCCCACTTCGTCGATGAAGGAATGCAAAAAGACATCCACGAACAGATGGCCAAGACACTCGATACTTGTTATGCCAAAATCAGAGGCATACAAAAACGGGCTCGATCCGGAGAAAAAATAGAAAAACCACACTGGCCGATGATCGTCCTTCGTACGCCAAAAGGCTGGCATTCTCCTCCCTATGATGGAGACACAAAAATTGAAGGAAACTGCAAATCCCATCAGGTGATCTTCAAAGACGCCAAATCAGACAAAAAAGATCTCCGCACGCTGGAAAAATGGATGAAATCCTACAAGTTTGAAGAACTTTTCAAAAAAAGAATCACGGGAAAGTTCGAATTTTGTCCGGAGATCAAATCGCTCATCCCGAAGAAAGCCAAAGCCAGTGGCTGCCAACCGTACACCTTCGGCGGAAATCAAGTGAAGAAACTCAAATACCCAGATCTAAAAAAATTGGCGACCAAAAATGTCACTCCAGGAATCATGAAAAATAGTGCCATGAAAAAATGCGGAGCTTTCCTCGCAGAACTTATTCGGCTCAACAAAAAACTGGATAACATCCGAATATTTAGTCCCGATGAGACCTACTCCAATAAAATCGATGCTGTTTTTGAGCAGACAAAAAGGTCCTGGCAATGGCCAATCGAAGATTGGGATGATGACATGGCCCAAGAAGGAAAAGTACTCGAAATGTTGTCTGAGCACACCCTCTTCGGACTCATGCACGGATACAATGTGACCGGACGTCATGGCGTCTTTATCTCGTACGAAGCATTTGTACAGGTGATCGCGTCCATGGCTGATCAGTATGTAAAGTTTATCAAAGCCTCGCTTGAGACCAAGTTCAGAAAACCGCTTCCGGCCATGAATGTGATCCTGACTTCTCTCCTTGAACGGCAAGATCACAACGGATTCTCACATCAGAATCCTTCTTTCATTTCCTCAATGATGGAAAAAGACGGGCACCTGATCCATGCCTACTTTCCACCAGATCCCAACTCGATGCTCGTCACGATGGAGGAATGTTTTCGATCGAGAAATCGACTCAACTGCATCGTTGCCGGGAAAAAAATGCAGTACAACTGGCTTACGCTCGTGCAAGCTCGAAAACAAATGGGCAAAGGCATTATGACCTGGGACTTTGCCAGTGATCGAAATCCAGAAGTTGTCCTCGTGGCCAGTGGAGACTATGTGACGAATGAATGTATGGCCGCGATTCAGATTATGAAAGAAGTGCTACCGGAATCTCGAGTTCGGTTTGTAAATGTATCAGAGCTCACGGCACTGGGAGTCGGTGACCATACGGTTAAATCTGATTCCAAATTTTTGGATAAATTCTTCACTCCAGATAAAGGCGTGGTCTACAACTTCCATGGCTATCCACAAACGATTAAAAAATTACTCTTCGATTACGATGGTTGTCACCGAGTGAAAGTGAATGGATATCTAGAAGAAGGTTCTACCACCACTCCGTTTGATATGGAAACGAGAAATAAAACCTCCCGCTACCACCTCGTCATCGACATGGCTGATAAATTGGCCGAACAAGGTGACATCGATAGAGCTACGCATAAAAAAGTACTCAAAGGCATGGAAACGAGGCTCAAAAAACACAAAGAATACATCTGTACTCACGGCGATGATCCGAAGGAAATTGCCGAATGGCGATGGAAAAACTAAATTATGGTCATCCTGGCTTGTCCAGGATCTGGTTACAGCTGCACAACCGATAGGATTCTGGGCAAACCGGAATGACCAAGAGGTATAATTTGTAATTCGTAATTTTTAATTAATAATTAAATTATGAAGATAATTACAATCAACCCCGGCTCCACATCCTCCAAATACTCACTTTTTGACGATCAAAAATTAATCGCCGAGGGAAAATTCCGAAAAAAAGAAACAACCTTCACTTTTGATGATCAAGAAATTACGGAAAAAGATTTTGAAAACAGCTTTTCTTTTTTCATCCAACATCTGATCGACCAGGGATACTTAAAATCACTCGAAGAAATACAAAAAATCGGCATCCGCATCGTCCACGGAGGAAATAAATTCAAATCCACCACCTTGATCGATGAGGAAGTGTTTGAAGAGCTTAAAAGCCTTTCCGTTCTCGCCCCCCTCCACAATCCCCCAGCCCTAAAAATTATCGAACAAATCTGGAGCCAAACAAAAGAAGTAGAAATTTATGGCATCTTCGACACGGCCTTCCACAACACGATCCCGGAAGTGGCAAGAACCTACGCGATTCCGAAAGACCTGGCCGAAAAACACAAAATCCAAAAGTACGGTTTCCACGGAATCGCCTGTCAGTCAGTGCTGAGACAAGTGGAAGAAAAACTGGGAAATTTGCCAGAAAATATCATCCTCTGTCACCTCGGCGGCGGTGCCTCCATCACAGCCGTAAAAAACGGAAAATCCATCGACACCTCCATGGGATTTACCCCTCTCGAAGGGGTCATGATGATCTCCCGATCTGGAGACATCGATCCAGGGATTTTGGATTATTTGGAGAAAAATGCCGGCCTCTCAAGTGCAGAAATTCTCGAAATCCTGAATAAAAAATCAGGGATCAAAGGCGTCACCGGAACTGATGACATGAAACTCGTGGTAGAAAAAGCCGAAGCCGGAGACCCGGACTGCAAACTAGCCGTGGAGATGTTTGTCTACCGAATCGCAAAATACATCTTTGCCTACTACGGCGTACTGCAGGGCATAGATCTAATCACTTTTTCGGGTGGAATTGGGATCGGCAGCGAAGTGATCAGAAACAAAATTACTGAAAAACTCAGAATCCTCGGATTTTCGGATACAAAAAAAACAATGGTGGTGGAAGTGGCTGAGAATGTGGAAATAGCTCGAGAGATTTCCTAGGCATGAACTGGTTGCTCTTCAATATCTCTTCCCTTTCCAAATCGAGCCAAAGCTCCTGTAATTCTTCCCCAAAATTTACCAGCAGTTTCTTCTAGGACAGCGTTTGCCACTAACTCTTTTGGAGCTAATTCCAACATTTCTCCATTAAGCTGCACAGCACGAAACTTTGCTTCCAGTGCTTGACGAAGTGGAGATCCTGGATCGATAATATCTGTTCGACAAAGAGAAATTTCTCCAGCCGAAACTTCTGCCGATATAGTTATGCTCAAAACCCCAGGCTGATCTGGATCAGCTTTTACTTCAAAAGCACCATCAAAATATCTTTCTCCTTCAAAAACTTTTGGCATAGTTTCAAAATAACGAAGAAGCACTGATTTCCTCCCCCCTGCGAATTCCAGTGTTGATTCTGCACTCATTTTTTAAATAATTAAGAAATAAAAAATAATTTTTTAATTTTGATTTCTTTTTGCTACATTTTTATACTTATTTTTAATAAAAAGTCAATACCTGCACCATTCCTTTCACAAAGCCAAAACAAAAGATCTGTAAAAATTTTACTCTCTAAAAAAGAGAACCTCAATACCTTTTTTGAAAAATAAAAATTTGTCGAAATTTCCTACAACAGTATAGTCCCCTTTGTTTCAACAAATAATTAAAAATAATTATTTTTTTGTTTTGTAAAATTACAGCTTGCAAATGAACGAAAATATTTTAAAGGAACGAATTACCGGAATCGGACTCTCAAAAAAAGAATCTCAAATCTATCTCTCTGCCCTAAAAACAGGGAATGCTCCTGTATCAGAAATCGCCAAGAATGCCGGACTCAACCGAGTGACCACCTACGGCATCCTCGAGAAACTCCTCGAAAAAGGCATCGTAAAAATAGCTCCGCAAAAAGGGGTGCAAAAATTCTTGGCTGTAGCTCCAGATCAAGTTCTCTCTGAAGCCAAACAAAAAGTAAAAGCACTCGCAGAAGCACTCCCCGATCTCAAAAATCTCATGCAGGCCCATGAATTTCAACCCACGGTGCAGTTTTTTGAAGGACTCGCCGGGATCAAAAAAGCCTACGCCGAAACACTCAAAGCTAAAACAGAAATCTGTAACTACGCCAATTCCCAGAGAATTCGGGATTTTTGGCCAGAGTACGAAGCAGAATACATTGCCAAACGAAAAAGAAAAAAAATATTTCTCCGTGGACTAGCCCCAGATGATGATTTTGGGAAAAAAGTAGTTGCCAACGACACTAATAACTACCGAGAAATCCGATTGCTCAATCCCAAATACTTCCAAGTAGAAAACGAAATAAAAATCTTCGACAACTCGATGATGATGGCTTCATTTGCCCCCTACCCCTTCGCCATCTTGATTGAATCAAAACCTGTGGCAGAAACTCAACGGCAAATATTTGGAATCATGTGGCACTTTGCGAAAAAATAAAAAGTTGTAAGTGGAAGGTGGTAGGTTGTCCGGCCTTCGTATCCCGACTTGTCGGGAGGAGTAGGCTAGGGCTTAAATTAAATTATTCCTTACAACTTACAACCTACAACTTCCCACCTTTAACTTTTTACCTAGCTAGTGCCGCTTCCACATCGAGAATTCCCGCTCCGTAATAAATATCAAATCCTACTGGACCAAGATCTTCAGCTGTTTCTCGTAGTTTCAGCTTCACTTCATCTGGATCCCAGTCCCCATCTCCATCTGCGTCATGCAAACTGACAAAACCAGCCTGCACCAGTGCAGCAGCCGCAGTCACATGTGGAGCCGCCATGGAAGTTCCATTTTTAAATCCGTATCCACCATTTTTGAGTGCAGAATAAATGTACACCCCTGGAGCCGAAAGGTCTATCTGTGGTCCACGATTTGACCACCAAGCAAAGGTATCATTGGCCGCAACAGCAGAAACAGCAATCGTCTCTGGATAAGCTGCTGGATAATGAACGGAGCTTCGAGTGTTTCCAGCAGAACACACCACGGTAATCCCCGCATCATAAGCTTTTTGAACTGCTTCATGAAAAGAACGAATATTGGCTGGTGTTCCAATACTCATGTTGATCACTGCTACATCATTCGCAATCGCCCAATCAATTCCTTCAATGATATCTGAGAGATATCCAGATCCAGTTTTGCTAATAGCTTTAGCTGCATAAAGTTTAATCTTTGGTCCCGCCCCTACTACACCAAACTTGTTATCTACAGCCGCAATAACTCCCGCCACATGCGAACCATGTCCATGATCATCATCAGCAGAAATCGTAGGATCAATGGCGTTGTAGCTTCCTTTGATGTTTGCTTGGAGATCTGGGTGATCTAGATCAATCCCCGTATCGATAATCGCCACTTTTTGTCGCGGACCAGTCACTTGATTTTGAGCAGCTGGAGCCCCCACTCTTTCAATTCCCCAAGGAATTATTTGATCCTTTGGATTGTTTGCATTCCCTTTTTTGTTGATTTCTACCAGAATATCCTCATCAATTCGCAGAACATCTGCCTCAGACAAAAGAGCCGCTTCTGCTGAGATTGAATCAATATCCGCCACAACTGCGTTTATTAATTTCAAGTGTTTCACTTTTTTCCCCCCTCTTTTTTTGATAACATTTTCCTTCGCTCCTTCCTCTTTTACATTTTGATGAAAAACCACGATCTTCCTGGTGTTCTTTTCGGTGAGGTCTGCTTTGAGTGTAGAAGACTCAAAAAAATCAACCACTCCCACCACTCCAGCAGTCGCGACGATGACCATCAAAGTCATCGGAACGAGAAAATTGTCTACCAACGCCATTAATTTGTTTTTCATTTTATAAGAATTAAATCATACCCTAATCTTTATTATAACATAAAAACAAGCTAAAAACAAGTATTTTGACATACAAAATAAAATGTGTAAAAAAGTATAGCTCTTTTACAATTTAAAAGCAATAAAGAGGGGTTGGTGCAACCCTTCAGTTTTAACTTAGGAGAAGTAACAAAATAAGATCCTAATATTGAGGGAAAATCACATAAT
>CAYFOO010000071.1:0-6565 GCA_964344775.1 uncultured Candidatus Peribacteria bacterium | reverse complement strand
AAATTTTCTCAATTTTACCAGCTTTTAATCAGTTTTGCAGAGTTTCCTTAAAGAAGTGGCTGATCAACTCAATCCAATTATGATCAATCTGAAGGATGCAATGGAATTGGCTGAAATGGCGAAGAAGGGAATAGGGAAAGCTGTGAGAGAGTTTCAAGATATGGTTGATAATGTGTTGGAAGGAGACTTAGTTACTCCAGAAGGAGTGAGGATTTCGCAGAACAAAGTTAGTAATGAAGGAATGCCAACCAGAATGGAAATGGCTTCTACAGGAAGTGGTGGGCAAGGAGTTGACAGGCCAACATTTGAAGCATATAAGCCTACCAGAGAAGAGGAAGCTATTCTTCGTTCAGGGAGGTCTATTGATTTAAGAGAAAGAGATCCACGTTTTGTGTTGAAACTGGTCAAAGAAAGTGATAAAAGAATTTATGAAAATTTAACGCCAGAGCAATTTAAGGAGCAGGTGAAAATTGCCAAAGAATTAGCTAGATATGTTAGAGAAAGTAGAGACAATCTTTCAAGAGAACAATTAAAAGAAATCGATTCTTACTTGGCTAATTTAGCACATAGAACATTAACTCTTTCAGGAGCTGGAGAAGGAGGAGCAATTAAAGATCACATACAGAGAATCAGAGCATTTATTTCAAGACAATAAAAATGGAAAAAAGTTTTAAAGAAAAATCCCCAGAAGAAGAAATAGCAGAAACTCTTGCTAAATATAGAGCATTGCGAGATGCACTTGCTGAACAAGGTTTAGCAGATGCAGAAAAGGCAAGTCGTTATATAGAGATTTTAGGGAAAGATTTTAATGAATTATTAACAGAAGAAGAGGAAGAAGAATTTTATAGGTTAGGGAGAGAATTACACCATTATTTAAATAACTAAAAATAGAAACAGAAAATACAGAAATTCATTTTGATGATCAATATAAAGCCGATGCAGAGGCACTTCTTGAAACATATCGAGAATTACACCGAACACTTTTAGCTGAAAAATCTTCTGATGCAGTTAAGGTAGCTCGATTTATAGAAATAGCAGGGGGAAATTTGGATGAGCTACTGGATGAAGAAATAGACGAAATGTACAGGTTGGGGGCAGAATTATATCATTATTTAGATAATTAAGCATCTGAAAGTGGGAAAAAATCTAACAAAAGATGGCAAATAAAAACTCTTACAATCCAGAAGTAGAAGCTGCTGAACTTCAAAAGGCAATGGATGGATTTGAAGGGATGGTCTTACCTGATGACAAAGGGGAAAATGAGCCTAAAAAAGATAAACCATCTGATGGAGTTACAAAATTAGCTGATGTAAGATCTGATAAATATCTCGAGAGAGTTAGAAAAACTGTGCAAGATATGAAAGATGATCCCGTTTTATCTGATTTAGATGACAAGTCTTGATCTAAACGTTATTTGATTAAATTCAACTTCTGCCCTTGTAAATAACTTACAGCAATGTCTGGATTTTTATGAAAATAGGGAAATTGGATTTTCATAACAAAATTGTTAACAAACAGTACTTCTAGCTCAAACATTTGGATGCCTAGGCTTCTTGGTTGGTGATCTTTGTTTACAACAGTTAAATAAAGAGTTTTAAGGTGCTTATTTTCTTTTTTGTAGATCCCAACCTTTCTCAGCTCTAAAAATTTATTTCTCAAGCTCTCAGTTTCTTTTGGAAGATATTTTAACTGGATGCTTTTGATGTACTCGCGAACAAAGCAAAGTTTCTTGTTTTGATTTCCAGCATCAAATTCTTCCAGCTCTTTTTCTGAAATGAACTTCAGAGTCGCTTTAATGTCTTTGAATTTTTCAAAATCAACCGATTTTTCTTGAACTTCAGCAATCTCTCAATGTCGGAGAGGATTTCTCGTAGAGCACCTGGTTCGCAACATTTGACCAAAAAACGTTACGAAGCACATGGTCTAGTCGACACATATGCTCCGACAAAAGGTCTTGATTTAGTTAATCAAATTAAGTTTTTTTTTGAATAATTATTTGAAATATCCAGTTTTTTCAACGATAAACCGTTGATTTTTAGAGAAAAATAAGGTATAATTCCTGGATTTAATAACTTAGAAATGACCAAAAAATCAAAAAAGACCGAAAAAAGAGGCCTATGGCACTACGCCAAGAAAGCTCTGGACTTCATCAAAGATGCCCGAGATTATGGAAAAATGATTGCTGAATTTGCCTTGATCGTGGGATCTGTCGGGACTACCTACATGGTAACCGCTGATACAGATATGGCAAAAAACCTCAAAGCTTCCGTGGTAGATGTATTTGAACAGAAAAAAAGACCAGAAATCCGAAAAGAACCTATCCCACAAGAAAAGCTAAGAATTCATCAACCACAAATTCAGCATGAAGAACCGCGAGAAAAACTTGATCGTGAAATACGTGAAACAGAAGAGCTACGAAGAAAATCTGAAGATATGAGATTGCGAGAAGAACGAGTAGAAATGGAACGAGTAAGAGAAAAGCCTGAACGAGAAATGGAGGATTTCGAATCTCGAGAAGAACCAGAATTTCATGCATTTGAAAGAGATTTTGCAGAAGAATCTAATTTTGAACGATCTAAACCAAGAATCAGAGAACAAATTCGACGAAGATAGCTATCCCCCCTTGAATCCTCAAAAAAACTCTCTTAAAATATAAACACCATGATGAGTAAGGGCTACTTTCTTTCTGCTTTATTCGGGGGCATTTTTTTCGTTTTTCTTTTCCAATTTCTAAACGTTCAACTGGCAGATTACGACTGGATGGTACAAGCGGTTTCTATTTTGATTAGTGTTTTGGTGCTCTATTTTTTACTTAGTTTGCTCTCTCCCAGCTTCAAGTCTGGGCAAAAAAACAATAAATACTACTGGTGTGGAGTTCTCACTGGAACATTGCTCGCCGGGATGTACTACGGGCTGAAAGTAACTGATATCTCCCTGATCGTTATGGCTTTTTTGATCGCGTTATTTCTTTCGTTTATTATCCCGATTCTGGAGGAACATGGGTGAAAATTAAGCCGCTTCTGCTTCAGGAAGAGCTGCTTCAGTAATTCGCAAGATATTATCTCTAAATATTCTAACCAGCTCTGCCTCATTAATCCCTCGTTGATCAGTAAGCCTGTCTCCAAGGTTATCAACGAGCTCTCTATAATTCCCAATCTCTGGCAATAAATGATCCGCTGAAGGTAGTCCTCCAAAATCCGTCCCAATACAAACACTTCTAAAATCATTGTCTTGCCCAAGCTGTAATATTTGATCTCCTACGTGCTCAATATCTCTAAAGAAATATCTGGTAGGACTTAATCCTATTAAACCCCCTTTTCCTATAATTCTCTCAGCATGTTCAACCATGAGAGCCCTTTGATGATTAACAAAATCTGCGTTTCTGTCGTTTAAAAGTGCTCCATGGGTATAGTGCAGACGTCCTACTGGCGTATCTAAATCTAAAACCCCTTCCATTGTTTTTTGATTACAATGGGCCACATCTAGGATCATCCCCACACTCAAGATTCTTTCGATTGCATCTCTCCCTAGGAGCTGTAAACCAATGTTTTCATCAACTGCATTTCCTCCTCCCAAAAGATTCTCTGGAGAATAAATCGGTCCCATACTTCGTACTCCCATATCCCATAACTCATCTATTCGACCTAAATCCTCCGAAGAAGTTACTACATTGAGCCCCTCTATATGGAGTAATGCTTTCGGTCCTGGATGTTCTAAATCTTCTCTGTTTCGAACCACGTGAAATCGTGCTCCTTCTGTTATACTCTTAACAGCACGATGAATTAAAGCATTGTAATCCTCTTTGTCATCGTATTTACCATACTGGTCAAATAGGCTCACATAAGCCAGATCAAATTCTCCAATCCCTTGTGATTGCCCTCTTCGTCTTTCTAAATCCTCAGTTTCTAATTTTCGAAGGTCCAGCATCACACTATCTGTGTGAAAATCGCAAAATTGTGAAAGTTCCATTTTGGTTAAATTTAAAAATTACCGCCAAATACTAGTCATTTTCTTGATTTTGTCAAGCTTTTGTGCTATAATAATAAGATGCTTCCAATAATTATTTGTGCACCACACGCTCAGACGAGCATTGACGATCCGAAACTCAAGTCTAGATTTCGGCTCACAGACTATGAAATCTGGAAATGCAGTGATCCTTTTACCAATGAGCTGAAGGAATTCACCTGTGCAGCAAAAAAGATCATCGCCAAAACGCATCGTCTGGTCTGTGATCTCAATCGAGCACCAAATTACACCGATTGTTTTCACACCAAGGATTTTTTTGGACGAAACGTGTTCGTTCCAGGAAAATCCTTCACCAAGGCGGAAAAAACAAAACTGCTCACCGAACATTGGTGGCCTTTTCATGAAAAAATCGAAAAAGAGGTCCTCGAAATGGACAAAAAAGAGCCCGGTGTGATCCTGATCGTGGACTATCACAACACCTCTGGAGATCACCCTCTCGGGACAGAACGAGGATACATGCCCAGCTTCGTCATCTCTGATCTGGATGGCGTAGTGGATAAAAATACGGGAAAAACAATCAACGGAAAAATGCTCCCAAAAAAATACCTCAAAATACTCAAAAAAGACCTCGAATCACGACTCCCCGTACCAGTAGAGACGAATAAAATCTACCATGGAGGATTCGATATGCAATGGTACCTGAATTTGGCAGAAAATTTGGGATTAAAATCAAAATTGTACGCGATCCAAGTAGAGTACAACCTCGACTTCATCGCCAATCCGATTACAAAAAAAATTGATCGACAAGCACTTCAGACGATGCAAACAGCTCTGAATGGAGCTATTGAAACCATGTACCGAGCGATGGTGAAATAATTGAGAAAAATTAGAGCTTAGAACTTAGCCATCGCCATTCGGCGAGGCTACTACGCTGGAGAGCGTACGTAGAGCTTAGTTTTTAGATAATTTTTAATTGCTCATTATTCATTAATCATTATTCATTAAAGTAATGAACTTTGTCGAATCAATTTTTCTGGGACTTTTGCAGGGAGCAACGGAGTTTTTACCCATTTCTTCGAGTGGCCATCTTTTTCTGGCTCAAGAATTTATGGGATTTACTCCGAATTTAAACTTAGAAATTTGGCTACACGGAGCGAGTCTTTTGGCAGTAATCCTATTTTTTTGGCCAAAAATCTGGGAAATTATCAAAAAAGTCTGTACGACTCCCAAATCAGATACAGCTCAATTTGGGTTTAAACTGCTGCTTTCGACCATTTGCACTATCCCAATAGCCATAACGATTGAACCATATTTTAAGGATTTTTTAACTACAAAGACCGTGGCGATTACACTCATCATCACTGGATTTATCATCCTTTTTGCAGAAAAATTCAGAGGAAAAAATGAAATCCCCTTCACCTGGTGGGGAGCCATCGCCCTAGGAATTGTACAAGGAGTCTCGGTGATTCCGGGGATCTCCCGATCGGGAATCACCATCGCTTTCCTCATTCTACTTGGACTCAATAGAAAAAATGCGGCTGAAACTTCTTTTTTACTCGCGATTCCAACAATCCTGGGGGCCCTTGTTTTTGCTATTTCTGATGTAGGCATTACTCATTTTGTAGCGGATAAAACTTTAATTTATGGATTTGTAGCGGCTTTTGTTGCTTCTCTCCTGGCGATTAATTGGATGATGGAATTGGTAAAAGGTAAATGGATTTGGTTTTCCGGGTATTGTTTGGTATTAGGTGGCGGACTAATTTTTTATTTCTGGTAAAAAATGCCCAAACGCGTCCGTGCTCACGTCAATCCGCTCTCCATCACTCATGAATATCATTTCGAGGGATTCGAAAATAACAACCCCCTCATTATCGATGTGGGAGCATGTAAGGGGGAATTCACAGAAACTTTGCTTCAAAAATTTCCAGAAAAAAACTTCATCCTTTTTGAGATTCGGGTGCCATTGGCAGAGAAATTGCGTAAAAAATTCCTAAATTTTCCCAATGTGGTAGTTTTTCAGGGAGATGCAGGACGGAATTTTAAAAATATTGTGACCCCCTCTCTTGATCGAGGTATAAAAATTGAAGAAATCTTTATCAATTTCCCGGACCCCTGGTTCAAAGAAAAACACAAAAAAAGACGTTTCATCAATCCAAATTTTTTAACAGAAATCACCGGATACATCCCTGGAGACACAAAATTTGTTTTTCAGACGGATCAAGAATTTCTGTTTGAAGAAACACTCGAAACACTTAAAGAATCAGACTTTGATCAAATTGAATTCTTCAGTGAACCGCCGTATGGAATTAAAACAGACTGGGAAACTGCCACAACGAAACTAGGACGATCAATCTGGCGGATGAAATTTCACAAACAACAAACAGTGAAACTTTGAGCTACTATGCACCACAGATTATGCCCGTTACTTCTAGTCTGATCCCCCCTCATCTATTTTTTACCCTTGTTTTAGCATGTAATCTGATATCAGATCTCCCTCTGCAGCTTCTGTTTTTCGAGATAATTTTCCGCTTTTTGATTCTGAATTTCTTTAAGGAAACTCTGCAAAACTGATTAAAAGCTGGTAAAATTGAGAAAATTT
>CAYFOO010000070.1:0-6675 GCA_964344775.1 uncultured Candidatus Peribacteria bacterium | reverse complement strand
GTGTTTTTTATCACGGTGGGAATGCAGTTGGATATAACTTTTATTCCTGAGCACATCGGGACTATTTTGCTTATTTTGATCGCCGTATTACTGATAAAAGCCTGTGTTATTTTTGGGATCATGCGAGTCGGCTACCGAAGACACACCTCGCTCAAAACGGCCATTATTTTGGCACAAGTGGGAGAGTTTTCATTCGTTGTTTTTGAATTGGCCAAGATAAACAATCTTTTTGTGGATGAGACGTTGGGGCAGATGATTATTGTTTCCGTCGTGTTTTCCATGATTTTGACCCCTTTTATTTTTAGCAAGCTTTCTCACATCTCTGGATGGTTTGTCAGTGATGATGAAGACGAAGAATCCGCGTTATTAAAGGAATTAGAGCTAAAAAATCACATCATTATTTGTGGATATGGAGCCTTGGGAAAAATAGTAGCCAAACATCTTCACCAGGAAGATCTGCCCTACATTGTTATCGAGCGGGATAATTCTTTGGTGAGTGATGGGCGAAATAAAGATATTAATGTGATTTTGGGGAACTCTGCCAAAAAGAAAATATTG
Source organism: uncultured Candidatus Peribacteria bacterium (assembly GCA_964344775.1). GTDB lineage: Bacteria > Patescibacteriota > Gracilibacteria > UBA4473 > UBA4473 > CAYFMH01. The sequence goes on along the minus strand of CAYFOO010000070.1, from coordinate 6,117 downwards.
GAAAAAGTAAATGTGGAAGAGGCTAAAGCTATTTTTATTGCAGTTCCTCATGAAGAAAAAATGATAAGAATTGTGCAGTCCATCAGAGCTCTTGCTCCCAATGTTAAAATCATTGCAAAAGTATCGAGCCTTTTTCAAAAAGAGTTTTTGGAGGGCATGGGGAAGGTGACCATCATCGATGAAGTCCGAGAGACGGCAGATTCGGCCATAAGTAGTTTGAAGAAGTTGAAGTAGTTCTTTTACATATTTTAGTTGGGGTTCTGCTGGTCTTGAATGATGAGGTTCACCAGAAGAGGTGGTTGAGTCTTGCCTCGAGGCAAGCGGCTGCCCCAATTGAGGAGGAATTGAGAATGGATAAGCTAGGTTTCAGTACTGGGTTCCTGATGCCGGGTGAAGAAGCGACGGTCGAAATGTTGGACGAAGAAGATCATGGAGGAATTCGAGAGGTGTTGGATAGCCCACGTTTTCGAATCGAGATGCAACATCGGGGAATTGTTCGAGCTGCTCGGAAATTTTCACCCTTGATCACTCCGGGATGGAAGCCATGGAAACTGCTTCCCGAGGTTGATTTGCGGGTTTTGTTTTTCAATCCGAAGGGTGAAAAGGGAAAGATGAGCGACCTTTTTCTCTTTCCGGGATGCCAAAGAATTGTTTTGAATAACCTAGGACTTAAGGGGGGAATGCTGTTTGAAGCCCTTGTTCTTGTAGTGTCTAAAGAAGGGGAAGTTGCTTGGGAGATAACTGGCCCCTATGGTCCCTGGACCCCCGGATACATGCAACCTTTTTGCCGGGGAGAAGCTTTAGCTCGAATCCTTAAACAACAGGCAGCCTAGCACTGCCGGACGTCCAACAAAAAGGTCGTTGGATGTTCCGGCGGCTTTTTTGTATATTTTTCTGGCTTGAGTTTTTTATTTTTGCCGGTATAACAGGGAGGATGAAAAACTTCTCCGAAAGACTCGAAGACGCGGTAAAAGCCAAAGATTCTTGTTTGATCTTGGGATTAGATCCAAATCCAGATAAGATGCCCGATCATATCAGCAAAGATCCAGAGGGGATTTATGTTTTTTGCAAATCCGTGATGGAGGCCTGTGCCGACAAGATCTGCGGAGTGAAGATTCAGATGGCGTATTTCGAAGTTTTTGGAGCGAAGGGAATTTTGATCGTGGAACAACTGCTCAAAGATGCCAAAAAACTCGGATTGATCACCATCGTGGATGGAAAAAGAAACGATATTGGGTCTACTTCTGAAGCCTATGCCAAAGCCTATCTAGCCGACGGGCCTCTGGGGGCGGATGCACTGACGGTCAATGCGTATCTGGGCACGGATGGGATCTTGCCTTTTGTGAAGCTGTGTGAAGAAAACGGGCGGGGGATTTTTGTCCTCGTACATACGTCCAATCCGTCTGCGGTCGAAGTTCAAGATGAGACAGAAGCTTGTGTAGTAATTGCGGAAAAAGTAGAAGAGTGGAATATGACGACGCAATCAGAAGTGAATCAGTTTTCATCTGTCGGAGCGGTCGTGGGTGCAACGTCTACGGACAAGGCTCTTCAGTTTTTCCGGGAAGAAATGCCACATGCGTGGATCCTAGCTCCAGGAGTGGGGGCACAGGGAGGCGATATGGAAGAAGTACTCAAAATCCGAAAAAATGGGATTGGAGTTTTGATTCCAGTTTCACGTTCCGTCCTGTATGCAGGTGATGGTAAGGATTTTGCGGAGAAATCGAGAGAAGAAATTGATCGGTTGTGGGAAGGGCAAAAAATTTAAAAGCCCCCTTTGTGAAGGGGGTTGGGGGATTTTTTGTACAACGATTATTTGTGCAAAACAAACCCTCTAAATCTCCCTCACAAGGGAGACTTTAAAACTCAAAATGATGAGGAATAAAAAAACTCCCCTTATTTATCGCAATGATCTCAAAGCAAAAGCCAGAGAAAATAGAAGCAATCCCACAAAGCCGGAAATAATTATGTGGGGAGATGTTTTGAGAGATAGGCAGATGCTGGGCTATAAATTCTTGAGACAAAAACCAATTGGGAAATACATTCTTGATTTTTATTGTTCAGAATTAAAGTTAGCTGTAGAAATTGATGGTGATTCCCACGCTGAGCAAGAAAAATATGATAAAAATAGAACAAAAAATCTAAATCAGCTTGGCATAAAGGTTCTTCGCTATACTAATCAGGAAGTGATGCACAGTTCTGATGGATTATTTGAAGATTTAGAAGATCAAATCAGGCAGCGAGAAGGAAAGTTGAATCTCACTAAAACGCCGGGGAGACAAAACCCCCTAAATCCCCCTCACAAGGGGGACTTTAATTCAGAAAAATATTTCAAAAAAGCTCATTTCTGGGCTGGAATTTTGAGTTTTTGTCCGGGGGTGCGAGCAATTTTTCTTTCTGGATCGGTGGCACAGGGGAGAGGAGCTCAATCTTCTGATATCGATATTTTTATCATTGCACGATATGGCCAGATTTGGACGGCGAGATTTTTTGTTTTCGTAATTTTGAAATGCTTTAGTCAGCTTGCAAAAGAGCATGATCACGCCGGTAAAGTTTGTCCCAATCATTTTATCACGGATAAAGATTTGGAAATTCAAGAGAAAGATGCGTACGCAGCGAATTTATTTTCGCATAATGTACCACTGTATGATCCAGGAAATCTGTGGGGTGAGTTTGTAAAGGCAAATGAGGGATGGGTGAAGAAGTTTGGGAAAGAGTTTGAAAGTCGAAAGTCGAAAGTCGAAAGTCGAAAATATAGAAAAGCAAATGCTTTTGAAATGTTGTTGGAGCAAATTTTGAAGAAATTGCAGATCAAGAAAATTAAAAGTAATCCAGAATATTCTATTTCGGGAGCAAAAATAGTTTTGGAGGATACTGAGTTGCGATTTCATCCGAAACCGAAAAATAAGGGTTGGAAAAAATAAAAACCCGTCTTGCCAAAAAAGAATTTTTAATTACTGTCTTTTTAGCTTTAAATTTTATAAATCATGTTTTTTAACATCTTCTTTGTCACCGTTTCTGTACTTTTGGTTATTGTTATTCTTCTCCAGCAAAAAAACTCCAGCCTTGGTTCTATGATGGGAGGAGATGGGGGAGAGGAAATCGCTCAGACCAGACGCGGAGCTGATAAATTTTTGCACCAAGCGACGATTGTTTTGGGATTGCTTTTTGCAGGAGGAGGGATCTATGCGATGTTTTTTATGTAAGGGATTTTATGAAAACAAATTCTAAATTTTTAATTTTATAATTTTGTAATTTTTAAATAAATTCTAATTTTTAAATTCTAAACAAAGTAAATTGAATACAAATCCAAATGAATTTCAAAGTTTTTAAAAATTAGTGCTTAAAAATTATTTACAAAATTAAGAATTAAAATTAAAAATTTTTACATATGAGATATCGTTCCACTTCCAAATTCAAGCATTTGTTCACTCGTGTAAAATTAGATTTAATTTTGGTTGTTGGAGGTATTTTGGGGGCAGTATTTTTTGCTTGGCACCAATTTTTTCTAGCACATTCCCATATCATACCAGCAGAAGGAGGGATTTTTACGGAATCTTTGGTAGGAAGTACAAGGAATCTCAGTCCTTTTGCAGAATCAGCTACTCTTTTTGATCGGGATTTGCGAACTTTGATTTTTTCTGGATTACTCCGGTACGACACGACAGTAGGACAGATCGAGAGTGGACTTGCTGACCTGCGAATTTCAGAAGATGGCAAAACTTACTTTCTCACTATCAAAGATTCTGCACGATTTCAAGATGGAGAACCAGTTACTACTGATGATGTGATTTTTACTTTTGAAAAACTCATTCAAAATCCAAATTTTCCAAATAGAACTTTGTATGAAACCTTTCAATATGTGACCATTGATGTAGTAGATGAAAAAACTTTGGCTTTTCATATTCCAGAGCAGAATGTCTTTTTTTCTACTTATCTGACAGTTCCCATCGTACCGGGGAGGTATTTTCAAGAAGCCCTCATCGAAGAAATAGTGGACCCAGATTTTCCTTTTAACAAAAAACCAGTTGGAGCTGGGCCATTTCGATTTAAGCGAATAGTGCCAAATGATGATGGGAGCTTTCGTGTGTTTTTGGAATCAAATCCTTATTTTTATGGGGGAAGCCCCAAAATAGAAGAAATGGTTTTTTACGTTTTTCCGAGTTTTGAACATATGAAACTTGGGGAAAATTGGGCCACGGTTTTTTCACAAATTCCTTTTCGGGAGACAAAAAAGTTTGAATCAGAGTTTTTTGGAGAGTACGCGACACGAGAATATATTCTCCCACGGTTTGCAGGTATATTTTTTAATCTCGACCGAGAGATAGTGCAGGAGCTTTATTTTCGTAAATCGTTGGCAATGGCAGTCGACAAAGAGATGATCCTGGAAAAAGAAGAAGGTTGGACAAAAATAAATTCTCCTTTTTTCTTCGAAGGAATTGAAGGGTGGCACGAAGTGGATTTTTCTGAAGCACAAAAAACACTGGATAGCAGTGAATTTCCATACAATGCAGAGCTAGAAACTCGAACCATGGGGAGAAGAGGAGAGCCGATCCGTTTGACTATGATTACCTCCCCCCAACCTCCGGTGTATTCTCGTTTTGCTCAAAAAATTGTACAAACCTGGGAGAAAGAGCTTGATCTGAAAGTGGAACTTAAAATTTTGAACCCGGAAGAATTTGAAAAAGCTCTCGAAGAACGAGAGTATGATATGGTGCTTTTTGGAGAGGATTTTTCCGAAAATTTTGATTCTTTGTCGCTCTGGCATTCTTCGCAGTCTGGGAAACTAAATCTCTCCAATCTTACTCGAGATGATGTGGATTTTTTGATCGACGAAATTCGTTTTTCTGGAGCTCAGAGTGATTTGGTGACACTAAATGATAAGCTTTTAGAGTTGGTGCCAGCTATTATTTTTTCGACTCAAAAATATAATCTTTTAATTTCAAATCAATTACATGGATTTTCTGAAACTTTTGGAAAAATTCGGGCCCATGCAGATCGATTTCTCGGAGTAGAAAACTGGTATTTTGAAGAAGAATTGGATTGGGATTGGCCGAAAGATAAATCAAAGATTTTGGGATTTTTGAAGTGGATTTTGGGGTGATTTTAGATTGCAGATTTCAGATTGAAAGATAGGATTTTATTTATGAAATCAGAATTTGTGAAAGCCAAAGATATAAAATCTCATTTTATTCAATTTGGGAGTGGTCCAAAAAAGATGATTTTTCTTCATGGATGGGGTGGCTCAACTGAGAGTTTCGAAAAACTAGCTCCAAAAATTTCGAATAAAAATAATGTGGAGGTGATTTTACTCGATCTACCCGGATTTGGAAGAAGTGGATTTCCACCTAAAAAGGGATGGAATACTCAGGATTATGCAGATTGGTTGACAGAAATTTTGAAGCAGTTGAAAATCAAAAAATGCATTTTTTACGGACATTCTTTTGGGTGTCGAGTGATTGTTCGATTTTTATCAAAACACTCTGGGGCAGCAGAAAAGGTGATTTTAACTGGAGCGGCTGGGATTAAATGGCCACCAACAAAACGGGAAAAAGTCTCTCTTTTTTTGAGCAAAAGATTTCGGTTGGCAAAGAATTTTGTCCCCCAGGTGATTCAGAAATTTGTGATCACTCGTATTTTTGGGGCACGAGATTGGGGGGCAGTAGTTCCAGGGCTCAAAACCACACTTGAAAAAGTGTTGGCCGAGAAAGACTTTCGTAGCGATCTGTCAAAATTAAAGATGCCATTTCTCCTCATTTGGGGGAAGAAAGATCAAATCACTCCACTCAAATCCGGAAAAGTGTACGAAGAAAAACTGCCGAATGCAGAATTAGTCATTTTAGAAGATGGGAGGCATGGGGTGCATCGGACGCACGAGGTGGAAATTTTGAAATTAATTACTAAATTTTTATCTAACAAATGAGTGAAATTCCCACTCCAGATTTAGAAAGACGAAGGCAGTTCATTCAAAAAGAAGGTGCTCGTGTACATGGACTTAGTTTTGTTCGAGAAGGAGATGAGATTATTGCCATCAGAAATGCACAATTCTCAGATGGCAATTTATTAAGAACCCGAATTACGAAATTCGGTTTTTATCTAAATTTGGATAAAAAAAGCGAA
>CAYFOO010000069.1:0-6741 GCA_964344775.1 uncultured Candidatus Peribacteria bacterium | reverse complement strand
TTTCTCTGAAATCGCTTATTTATGCGGTTAAATGCGATGGGTGTGAAAAATTACCTTGTATGTTGTTTTTAAAATAGAGTTTTATTTTACTTATACAAAACATTGCCAAAATGCAACTTTTTTATTACTAGTGAATTACATTTTAATCTATAACCCATCTCTGATGAAACTTCCCGAAGAAGCTATTAAAGAATTCCAAGAAATTTATAAAAAGGAGTATGGAGAAGAAATTCCTTATGAAGAAGCGGCAGATTCTGCTCGCAGACTTATAGGATTAGTAAAACTTGTGTATGATGGCCATCAAGAAGATTGTCGAAGGGAACAAAAACTCAAAGAATTTCCCAAGGGCTTTCTTTTAGATGATGCTTATTCTTGTTCTATTTGTGGACAAACTACAAGAAAGAACGAAGCGTGGTATGATAAATATGGAATCAAATGTTTAATTTGCCAAAAAGGGATTAATAGGAAAGAAATTCCTCCATCCCTAGCAAAACATAAAGACAGTTGGTATTCCAAGTTAGATATGGAAATGAGGTTTAATTTAAAGACCCCAACACTTAGAAAGTGGATCAGAGATGGGATTTTAAAAGCTCGTAGTATCACAAATGATGAAGGTCGAATTCATGTACAATTGTTTTTAGTTAAAGACAACAAGGGCTTTCTACCTCCTAAAAAATTAACCGAGTCTCATTGTGTACAAGAAAATAGAGATGGCGGACGCTGGATTCATTCCGAACCGTGGTATCGCTTTGTTGATCCTTTCGAGCATCTGAAAGGCTACAAAATTATGGATTATCTTCAATGGGTTGAGTCTGATAAAAAAGACTCATGCAAAAACCAAAAATAGCCACACCATCGGAATTATGGAAATTGATTCGGATCATCGAAGAACAAACTGATCCTAGTCACAAACGAACAACTCCAGAAGGATACATTCGTCTGAAAAATGGTGAATTAGTGAAACTCTAATTTTGAACAAAATTATTGCTCAATATTTATTCCCTCCGTGTAACATTTGTAACATTTTCAACTTAAAATCCCCCTTTTTTATAGTGTCTCATTTGTCTCATTTTTAAAAGTATGTATACTGAGGACAAGGCAAGACAAAGGGTAGGAGACCTAGATGTCCCGCCATTTTTTATTGATTATTAAATTTGACAGTTTTGTATTTTTATGATAATAATTATTTAAATGGAGACAGATCCTACAGAAATTATTAATGATGTTTTCGAAGGCGTTTCTACACGTCGTGATTTTGATATCCCAGACAAAACACCTACAAATTTTTCTGTTTTGGACATATTTGCTATTCCAGAATGGTGCCTATCAACAGAAAAAAATTTCCTCGAATGGTTTGAATCTCGATTTTTTCCCTTGGATGAAGCTGGTTGTTCATATTTTTCAGAACTATCTCAGGAGGCCATTAGGGTTCTAGACAAACATCCTTATCTGCTCTCCCCGCAGAAAGAAAAAGCTTTTTCCCTTTCGAAAGGAATAAGAAATGAAGTAAATCGAGGATTTCCTACTTCTAAAAAAATTCGGAGTTTTCTAAAAAGAGTAGCTACTAAAAACACCCCAGAAAATATTACATTATTTATAAGTCCTGATAGGAATTCAAGAAGGGGGGCAGAAAAACTCTCTACTTGTCGAGTTTTATCCATTGCTTATCTTTTGGAAAAAATAAGAGTCTCCGAACAATTTTGTGATTTTATTAAAAACTTAAATTTTATATTGGGAAAAGAAAAAAATCCTGTAGCAGGAAGTAAAGAATCAGGAATTTTGTCAGGACTTCAGCTCACCGGAGATCATTCTCTTCTAGAAGATTTAGAAGGTTTTTCTCCAGAAAAAATATTGGAATGGGTTGAAAAAGGAACCACATTTCACAATGTGATTTTGAATATAAATGGACGACTACACACTATTCCCAAGCTTCACATTGGGATAAAAGGCGGTATCCGAACTTTTTTGAAATTTTTGAGAAAAGCAGAGGAAGAATTCAAACCTATGGGAGATCTTTTTCGAATACGATTCGTTTTTGGTGATGGCACCTCAAAATATGATATCTTAGAAGTTCTTCATGACGTACAGGAGGAAGCAAAGAAAAAGGAATTTCCCCAGATAGAGACCGAATTTGAAGAAAAGAATTACTTTTCTTCGAAAGAAATAAATGAATTTTTCCCAAAATCTTTGGGAATAAGATGTGAAGGAGATGCAAATTTTCCCCTGAGAGGCGGGATTTTAGACCAAATTAAAATTGATGAAAACTCTAGCTCTGGTGCGAAATTTAAGAGTTTATCAGCCGTGGTTCGAATGAAGAATGAATCAGGAGATACTTGTTTTGCTTTTGAAATACAATGCCTGAGAGAAAGTGAATATCGAACCAATGAAAGAGAAAAAACTCCCCAAGCTCATTTTATTTATAAATTTAGGCAGTTGTGTGAGGTGATCTCTCGAGAAAATGGAAAAATGACAGAAAAAGAAATTATAAATGCTATTGCTGCTTTTTTGAAAGATCCTGAATGTTCTCCTCCTGATAAAATGCCGGATAAAATTACAGAGGGAATTGACTTTTTGGGAACCCCAGAAGAAAAAGCAAAATTACTATTTGATCTACTAAAAGAAGAAGGTGTTTTGGATTCTGTCCATCAATCCTTCCCTAGTCCAGATGCACCTACCAAAGGGGCCTCAGAAAAATCTCCTTATTTTATTCACAGAGAAGTAAAAGCAAGGATTTCGGCAATTCTAAATGCTGAATTTCAAGTAACAACCGTCAGGGGACAAGGAGCTGTCTAGAAATAATGATACTTTTAACTTGTCCGTAATCGTGCCTTCATCAATCTCGGTACCAAATCTGGACGAGAAACCTGATCTACTTTTTTTCGTAAAAAGGCCATCCCTCCCAGCGTAATCAAGAAGGCCAGCTCGATATGATTTGCATCCAGAGAAAGATTGAAGAGTGCGTGAACAATACAAGCAACGAGAAATCCTTCGAAGATCACTCCTCGTGCAAAGTGTCCCTCCATGGTTGGATGATGAGAAAAAAGTAAATGATGTCGGGTGATATGAAAAGTAACAATCTGTATAAAATTTTCTTTGTGGAACGGTGTAAAAATAGCCTTCAATGGAGATTCGTGATCACCTTTGTACACGGTGTGTGCCAGATAGGCTCCTGCGTAGAAAAGTCCAAACGTGGCCGTGGTGATACCATGTAAGAGCGAAGAAGCCCAGAATCTTCCCTGAAAAGCGAGCCAAAAGGAAGGACCAAATTCAGAAGTTTGGTACACATTGGCCAGATAAACTAAGTTTTCAGCAAAAGCAAAGCCAAGCCCCACGGCAAATCCATACACCACTCCTCCAGCCACGGTTTCAAATCGTTTTTTTACGAGTTCCATGGCAAGGATAGCAAAAACAACTTTGAAAAATTCTTCCCCCACCACCTTGACCCAAAAACTCTGAATCCCAATAGCAGATCCGAAGTGAGCGAAGCTCACAGCCGATAAACTCCCAGCCACAAGAGCGAGAAAAAGCAGGATAAGTGGGTCTTTTTTATGTCTTTCTCGATCAAAGAAAAGCAACCAAAATCCTACTCCAAGAAAAGAGATCGGCAGGAAGCTGATCCAAAAATATTCGTGTGCAAAGACTTCTCGAAACATATCCATTTTTATTTTGTATAAAGAATCTTCGGATTATACCTTATTTTAAGCAAAAAAACAAGCATTTTATGGTAAATTTTGAGTATGAAAAAATTTATAACTCAAAATTTAGTATCAAGTATAAAGTAGCAAGTATTAAGCGAATAAAATTAAGAAAATAAAATTTAAAAATACTTGATACTTAATACCTAATACTTGATACTAGCCCTGTACTTTTTAACTACTAAAAAATGATTGTCCAAAATCCTCTCGACCTCATGATGGACGCCTATCGCGGCGGTTATGCGATTGGTGCTTTTAATGTAAACAACATGGAAATTTCTCAGGCGATCGTGGCAGCCCACGCCGCCAAAAATGCCCCATTGATTCTCCAGCTTTCATCTGGAGCACGGAAATATGCAAATACGGACATGTTGATGGATATCATCAAAAGTCTGGCCAAGCAGTATCCGCAGGTGCCGATTATTGTACACCAGGATCATGGAGCGGATTTTGAAGTTTGTAAGAGTGCGATTGAGGCAGGATTTAACTCTGTCATGATCGATGCTTCACACGAAACACTTGAAAAAAACATTCAGATCACCAAAGAAGTGGTGGATTATGCTCACAGCAAAAATGTGATCGTAGAGGCAGAACTCGGGAAGCTTGGAGGAATTGAAGAGCATGTCTCCGTCGATGAAAAAGATGCACGACTTACCGATCCGGATGAAGCAGTGGAGTTTGTGAAAGAATCAGGATGTGATACGCTCGCGTGTGCGATCGGGACTTCTCATGGAGCGTACAAGTTCTCCAGCGATGGAAAAGTGGATATCGAACGAGTGAAGAAATTAACCGAAGTTTTACCAGATCTGCCGCTTGTGATGCACGGGAGTTCATCTGTGCCGCAAGAATACGTTCAAATTGTAAATCAGTATGGTGGAGACCTCGCTGGAGCCCGAGGAGTGGACGAATCAACTATTTCCGAAGCCGTGCAGTACGGGGTTTCAAAAGTAAATATTGATACGGATCTTCGGCTCGTGATGACGGCGATGATCCGAAAAGTGCTCACCGAATCACCAAAGGAATTTGATCCACGGAAATATCTGGGACCAGCCCGGGAGGAGATTCAACAGATGGTGGAACACAAGATTGATGTATTGGGATCAGCGGGAAAAATCCGAGGGTAATTTTTCAAAAAATTCTTTTCCCAAAACCAAAATTTTCTCTACAATTAAATTGTTGATGAAATCAAAATATATCTTCGTCACGGGGGGAGTTTGTTCTAGCCTGGGAAAGGGAATTGTGGCAGCCAGCACGGCGGCAATTCTTAAATCTGCTGGGCTCAAAGTCGCGATCATGAAACTTGATCCCTACCTCAATGTAGATCCGGGAACGATGTCCCCTTTTCAGCATGGGGAAGTTTTTGTGCTGGATGATGGAGCGGAGACAGATCTAGATCTGGGGCATTACGAGCGATTTATTGATACCCCGCTTTCATCTGTCTGTTCTGTCACGACGGGGAAGGTCTACTCAGAAGTCCTTGAAGAAGAACGACGCGGAGACTATTTGGGGGGGACGATCCAAGTGATCCCTCATATTACTAGTAAAATCCTTGAAAAAGTAGAATTCGCGGCCGAAAAGATGGGGGTAGAAGTAATGGTGGTCGAGATCGGGGGGACCGTGGGAGACATCGAGGGAGAGCCTTTTCTTGAAGTGCTCCGGCAGATGAAAAACAAATACAAGCGTGATGTGATCTCTATGCATTTAACTTTGCTTCCATATTTAGCCGCATCCAAAGAACTTAAAACCAAACCGACTCAGCTCTCCGTCCGAGAAATGCGTCGACTGGGGATTCATCCGGATGTGATTTTTTGTCGAGCGGATGTAAAGATCCCGAAGAACTTACTCGAAAAAGTATCCTACTTCTGTGACGTACCCAAGGAAGCTGTGATTCCAGCAGAAACGGTGAAATCCATCTACGAAGTGCCACTTCGATTCCAAAAAAGTGGGTTGGGAAAACTATTAGCTGAAAAATTAGAGCTCGGCGAGATGAACTTCGATATGGCGGATTGGACAGAGGTGGTGGAGAAAATAAAAAAGACCAAAGATGAGCTGATTATCGGTTTAGCCGGAAAATACAACGATCTGGATGATGCGTACCTCTCTGTCATCGAGTCCGTAAAATTGGCCGGATTCGAACACGACAAAAAAGTAAAAATCGAATGGATCGATACTGAAAAAATCGAAGAAAATGATCCGGAGGAAATGGAAAAGCTCAAATCAGTGTCTGGGGTGATTGTTCCCGGAGGATTTGGGAACCGAGGAATCGAAGGAAAAGTAAAAGTAGCAAACTATTGCCGAGAAAATAATAAACCGTATTTGGGTTTGTGTTTGGGATCACAAATCATGGCAATGGAATTTGCTCGAAATGTTCTTGGGATTACTGATGCGACGAGTGAAGAATTTGACGAAGAAGGACGATCAAAAAATCACGTGATCCACTTCATGGCCGAACAGCGAAAAATCCTCAAAAAAGGCGGAACCATGCGGCTTGGAGCCTACCCATGTGTGATCAAGCCGGGAACGCTCGCCGAAAGGACTTATGGACAAAAAGAAATCTCAGAGCGACATCGGCATCGGTATGAATTTAATAATGATTATCGAGAAAAATTTGAGAAAAAAGGGTTCAAAATCTCTGGAACCTCCCCAGATGGAAATTTGGCAGAAATCGTCGAAATCCCCGATCACAAATTTATGATTGGTTCACAGTTTCATCCAGAGTTCCTCAGTCGACCGGGAAGGCCACATCCGTTGTTTCAGGCGTTTGTGGGAGCGATGGTAAATTAAGCTAAGCTGCGACGGCAAAAATTTGCTCATCTAATATCGTATGAACCCTTTCCGGAGTACTTTCTACCAACACAGCAATCTCACTATAAATTTTGTTCCAATCACCATCTGCCCTTCCTTCATAATTACTTATTTCTGATTTAATTCGTTCAAGTTCATCCTTGGAAATAATTTCTGCCATTTTTTAAAAAAACAACTATGTATCACATATAGCTAATTCAATATAAAATTGCACAAGACTAGACATAAGAAAAAATATCAG
>CAYFOO010000068.1:0-6776 GCA_964344775.1 uncultured Candidatus Peribacteria bacterium | reverse complement strand
ATAAAATCTCTTATTTCGCAAAAATTCCAAATTATTAAAGCGGCTTAGTATAATTAATTATGTATTAAAAATATGCAGAAAAACTCCCTCATGCAAGGGGGTGAAATCCGAAAGTAAGGTTTATTACTACAAAAGAGCTATTTATTTGGCTTGTTTTTCGATTATTTTGTCCACAAGTCCATGCTTTCCATATTTCAAAGCGTCTGAAGCTTTGATAAAGTTGTCTCGGTCACAATCTTTAATGATTTGATCCATGTTTTGCCCCGTACATTTCTCAATAATCTTGTACAAAATATCCTTCGTTTCCAAGATGTGTTCGGCATGAATTGCAATATCTGAGGCTTGTCCTTCAGCTCCTCCAAGTGGCTGGTGGATCATTACTTCAGAATGGGGGAGGATAAAACGTTTTTTCTTGGCTCCGCTCATGAGGATCATCGCTCCCATAGAGGCAGCCATTCCCACACAAACCGTAGAAACATCTGGTTTGATGAAGTTCATCGTATCAATAATTGATAGGCCGGCACTTACACTTCCTCCAGGAGAGTTTACATACATTGTGATATCTTTTTTATCATCTACTGATTCGAGAAACAGAAGTTGTGCGACAATCACATTGGCTACACTAGCATCAATAGCTGTTCCGACAAAAATAATACGATCTTCCAGAAGCCGTGAATAAATATCATAGGCACGCTCGCCTTGGTCTGTTTTTTGTACCACTGTGGGAATTAAGTAAGACATAGTTTTTAAAATTTATTTTATAAGTTGTAAGTGGTAGGTGATAGGTTGTAGGGATTTAATAATTACTTACAACCTACAACTTCCCACCTTCAACCTTTTTACTTCTTCTCATTATACCCTATTTTTCGCCAAAAGAAAAATAAAAATCCGCCTAAACCGACTAAAATTAAACCAATAATGATGTGTTTTATATCTTTAAATTCCCAATGTGTCTTTTCTTTGGCATGAGCAGAATCGCAGGCATCTCCAAACTCATCTCCGTCTCGATCTGCTTGATCGGGGTTTTTTGTAAGCTTACAGTTGTCAGTAATATCACCAACTCCGTCACGATCGGCATCAAACTGTTTTGAGTTTTTAATCTTTGGAGCATTGTCACATTTGTTTCCGACTCGATCTTCATCTTTATCCCATTGAGTAGGATTGGAAACAAAAGGACAGTTGTCATGCGGATTGTCATATCCATCATCATCAAAATCTTTTGGAAAAATAGGATTCCAGGTTTCTTTAGTTAGTTCTGCTGATAAAAAATTCCCTGATTTTTCCTTATCAGTTTTTTCCTTGTATCGAATAACACTTACCCTTGGCCCTCCGTACAGAGCTCTGTATTTTTCTCCTGGTTCTGCCTGAAAATAAACAATTGCTTGGCCGTTAACATAAAATTGAACGTCCAGAAGTTTTACACTTATTCCCCAGAGAGAGACTTTTACATAACGGACAAGGGGAGTGGTGACATCCAGGTAACGTGCAAAACCTCTTTTTGAATAAACCGTTTTGAGGTCATCAGGAGTAGCTCCAGCTTTTATCTCTACGCTACGAATTTTTGCAGACTCTTTTGGGAGAACTTTGATACGGTTTATAGACATCATGCTTCCCAGATCAATAAGTACCCAAGAATCGTTCTTTCCATCCACTCTTTCATCAAAAGAAAATTCGGTAAGTGGGTCGTTATCAATTAGGTTTTGAGGTGAGTCACTTTTTTGAGAAGAAATTTTAGCAATTTTCAAATCTTTGGTCTTTCCGGTCGGTTTAGCAAAAAGAGAGAAGGGGACTTCCTCATTTTTGGAGTTTACAATATTGAAATTGGAAAAATTCTCATTTATTTTTTGCATTACTGCTGGTGATAGAGCAAGTTCTATATTGCCGCTAGATCCCTGAGGCAACACGACCTTCCGTTCAAAAGGGAAGTCTGTCGGATCAGGTACTCCTGCTTCCACAACAGAAAAAACTCCAACCAGAGCGGTAAAAACGATGCTGAATAAGATTTTATGCATTTTGCTTTTCGATTAAATTTTTAATGGCCATGACTTGTACGATAGCAGATCTTTCTGCTTCTCCTAGTTTCATTTGAATAAATTTCAAAGTATCCTCAAGGTCGGGGATGAGGCGATGTTCGAGAGCATTCACTCGTCGGCGTGTTTTTTCAATTTCGATAGCCAGATTTTCGGCTGATTTTTCAATTTCTGCCAGTTCGATAAGTAATTCAAACACACGAGAAAATTTTTTAATTGCTACATCGAGTTCTCCTCGAGTTTGATTGAGTCCGAAGTGAAGAGGGGAGCCGGACGTCCTAATTGAAAATTGAGGAATACGCACGGACATCACATTTTTGGTTTTTACTTCCAATTCAAGTTTTTGTGGAGGTACAGAGAGCGTATTTTGTAGAAAAGCCTTAGGAATAAGTGCTTGTGCTTCGAGAAAGCTTGCATTTGCCTCTTTGAGTGCTTTTTCTACTTCTTTTCGGAGTTCTTTGGCTCTTCGGATGATCTGCAAAAACTCCTGCATCAGCCCATCCTGCTTATCTTTTAAGAGTTTATGCCCACGTTGTGCCACTTTTGCTTGATTTTTGAGCCCCAGGAGGGTCATACGAGTGGCGGTCACTGCTTTTATGGCCATTTTTGTTCAATTATCAATTAACAATGATCAGTTTTCAATCAGAGAAGTGGGGGGATTTTATGGGGTTTGGGAAAAATGTCAAAAAAGTGGATAAAAAATATTTTCTAAAACTTTTTCTAAAAATACCTAAATTTAAAAAAGTTCAGTTTTCCCAAAAATTATTTTTTCATTCTGTAAAATCATCCTCCCAATCCAAAGCCACACCCAAAGATTCCTTCACTTGCGAGTGATATTTGTTCTCCAGGCTTCCCAATTTTTTCTCTAAATAATTTTTATCCAACGTCATTATCTGACTTCCCAAAAAACGTGACTTTTGACTCAGGCCATTTAGTTTTGACGGCGTAATATAGAATTCACTAGGAAAAATGTTTTTTTTCGTAGTGGTAAGAGGAACAATTAAGGCCGTAGAGCTATGTGAGTTAAAAAGATTGCTCTGAATAATGACGCACGGTCTCATACCTGCCTGAGCATGTCCTTTTTTGGGATTTAAGTTAGCTAAAAAAATATCGTATTTTTTCATTATTTAGTCTTTGATACTGTTTATTTGTGCCTTTCTGAATTCTGTTTGTAAATCGGCATATTCCTCCTTTCTTTCTTGGAGTCCTGTTTTTACCTGCTCTGAGAGCTTTTGTTTTTGATATTCTTTCAGGGCTTGCTCAATAACCTTTTTTCGACTTGTTTTGAGCTTTTTTGCTTCCTCTTGGAGAAAATGATAAACATTGGCTGAAAGGGTAGTGGTGATAGGGTGGTTCATAATTAGTAATTAATGTATAAATCATACGTACAAATTATAATTAAAAACAAAAGAAAAAGCAAGTTTTTTTCTTTAAAAATGTTTTTTGACGTTTTGGGAGATAAAAAATAAAATTTTTTCTATTTTCCTCCTTTTCAAAATTCGAAGGCAAAATAGAGCAGTACTTCGTAAGACTTAAAACAAGATACATTGTGTTAAGTAATTTGCATCACTATTAAGAGTACTCTACTCTGAATCAGGTCTACAAAAGGGCTCGTTTAGAATCTTCGATTTAAGGCGTTTTTTTATAAAAAAGGTATTACGGGTTCATAAATTAAAATTTTTATATTTCAAATTTCTTGCTTTTGAGCTTTTTTAGTAAAAATTTATAAATCATTACTTTTTTTGTTTTTTTGGAAAAATGAAAATTATTTTTTGAAAAAATAGAAAATTATCAAAAATGATTCCCCTCTTTATAAAAAAGAAAATAGGGGGCACGCGATGAGATGGATGCAGGTGGTGCGCGTGCCCCTATAAGTATGTGGTCCACGTTATGACGGGATGGCTGTCTCATGGAGACTACCAAACCGTATAGGTCGTGGAAACCATGTTGTACTTTTCCAGGAAGCGTTGAATGCTTCCGAAGGTTGCTGTTTTCGGGGTCCCAGTGTCGTGATCAGACATGGCAACATCCGGTTGGGTCATTGCCCCGAAAGCCAAGAAGACCCCGTTCACTTGGATCGGATGGGGCTTGAAGTAGACCTTCAAATTGACTTTAATCTGGCGACTATCGAAAGTCTCCCAGATGGCAGCCCCGACCACATCGAGAGTAAAGGCCGTGCAGTTCTGGAACTGCGTCCTGAACGGATTGGCCAACACCGAATAGTTCGGATTGTGAAGGCTGTGGTAGCTCGGCGAGCCAATGACCTCCAACAGGCGAGCCTGAAACTTCGGTGTCGGGATGACAACCTTGGCTTGCAGGCTGTGGACTCCGCCGAAGAAGTCCACCGGAAAGTCGTTGACCAGTTTGCTCCGGTCCAGTTGTCCTTCCAGTTGGTAGAGGTTGTAAATCTGGTAGCCTTTCACTTGGCGACCGTCGGCCAGGGTGATTTGGGAATACACCCAGAAAGCTGTATGGGTACAGCTGACACCCGGGGGAAGATCACTGACCGGGCGACCCACGCGGCAAACGATAGCCACTCGGGCACCTTGACTTGCGAGGTATTTCTCCACTCGCTTGGCGAAGACCGCAGTTTCTTCCGCGGTGAAGTTGGAGGTTTCCGATGACTGGCTGCTACCAGCTACGGAATCGGCGAAAGCCCAAGCCTGAGAAGGCATGTTGGCCAAGGCCACGAAGGCCAAGGCCAGGATCAGGGAAAAGTACTTTTTCATAATCTTTCCCCCTTACCGGTTCAGGGCTTCACTGGGAGGCGGCCCGACCGTGACGGTCTCATCGTCCACCTTGAGCGGTTGACCAGCCGCGTTCAGCAGAGCGTCTCCAGCGGCATCGGCGGCTTTCCCGATACCTCCCACCACCTTAAGCGGGACGGCACCGATGGCCGAAACAGCTTTGCCGCTGGCAGCCAGAGAGTGACCTGCCGACTGGGCAGAATGTGTGCTGGCTTGACCGGAATGTCCGGCCGAATCTTGAGCCTGAGCGATGCCGGGCCCAATGGCGAAAATTGCGACCAAGGCCGCGAAAAAGATCTTTTCCATCGTCGTTCTCCAAAGTTAAAGGTTTCTGCATCCATCCCCTATCTCAGGGGTACAGCCCCTCTGTGCACACAAAGAAGCCATAGCCCTAAAATAAAGAGATGAATATTTTCGAAGATGTAAAAGAGCGAATTATTTTGTTTTTAGTTTATTTTTTGTATTTTGTCAAGGTGCTAGCTTTTTAATAAGAAAAAAAAGACGTACACAGGTGATAGATGGATGCAGAGTGTATGTACGTCTTTAGTTTGAAAGCCTGTCAGTGTCATAGCGACCCCCTAGCGGGTAATCGTCAGCACTTCCAGGACATGATTCGGACCGTAGGATCCGTCTCTTCTTACTCCTTCCAGGTACTGTTTGATAGTCCCGAAGGAAGATGTCTCGATGGGGCGGCCGTAGTGATCTTCATCGGTGAAGTCGGCCATGAAGTTGTTGGCCAACCACACTTGAGAATCACTGAGATGGATTCGTTGAGCTTGGAAGGTTGTCTCAAGCTCGGCTTTGATCCACCACTTGACCTGATGCGATCCAGGATCGTCAAACCAATCGTGCAACCCCTCCCAATGCATGGCTGCCACCACCACGTCGAGGACGTAATTGGTGCAGTTCTGGAACCGCCGATCATACGGATTGGCCACCACGGAATATTCGGGGATGACGTAATCCGTGTAGGCCGAAGAGGTGAGCACTTGCTGGAGGCGGGTTTGCATCTCCGGCGTCGGAATGATCACGCCAGCTCGCAGGGAGTGTACATCGGCGAAAAATTCTGCCGGGAAAACTTCTGCAGTTGCTCCGACATTGGAACGATCCCCTGCTCCTTGGTAGAGATTGGCTGTCCGATAGCCAGCCACGACTCGGCCGTCATCAAGCTCGATAGCCGGATCGTAGACCCAGAATCCCACATGGGTATAGTTGATGCCCGGAGGCAGCTGACTGACCGGACGTCCCACTCGAGCCACCAGGGCCACACGGACCCCTTTTTCGGCGAGAGTACGTTCGACCTTCTTGGCGAAGGCGGCGATCTCCACTGGATCATGAGCAATGGCAGCTTCAGCTTGTTGTTGAGGGGTGAGCCTTTGTTGGCCAGCACAAGCCCCTAAGCCAACAACCACCAAGAAAATGGCAAGCAATCTAAGGATTTTCATTTGCTCCTCCATTTGAGAGCGACGTGGGGGGCATGATTGCCCCCCTTTGTCGTTGTTGGATGTGTCTTAGCGGGAGGTCAGGGTTTCGTCGGAGATGGCCAGAGCACCGTCACCGATAGCACCTCCCAGTTTACCGACCCCCTGCAGGACGGCACTGGAAAGCTTGAACGCCCCCCCACCACGCCACCAGCGACCCCCACGGCGACCTGTGAGACGCCGACGACGCCATTGAAAACGGCTTCGCCGGAGGCACCCACTGCATTGACCGAATGACCGAATGCTTCGCCGGAGGCATTGAAGGCTGCACCCAGCAGATTTTCGGCCAGAGCCGGGGTGGAACCGAGGGTGAAAAGAATGGCCGTAGCGGCCAGGATACGTTTGATGGTCATTTGACCCTCCATTGGTTTGAGACATTTGGATGTTTTCTGCATCCATCCCCCATCCTAGGGGTAGAGCCCCTCTGTGTCACACAGAGAAGCCGTAGCCCTAAAATCAAGGAATGAATATTTTTTCGATTTGTAAAAGATCTGTGAACTGTTTCAAGCATGAAGCTC
>CAYFOO010000067.1:0-7012 GCA_964344775.1 uncultured Candidatus Peribacteria bacterium | reverse complement strand
CCTTTATTTAAGTGTTTCTAATTAAATCCAGTTTAAAAAATTGGGGTCTTTTTAGAAGCACTGCTTGACAACAAGACAATTTTACATATTTTATACTAGCTCTTTAACGTTAACGAGAGAAAAGAAAAAAGCCCCATCAGAACAGGAGAAAGAAGATGAAAAAGCATGCTCTCATTGCTATTCCCATCATTACCTTGACTCTGGCTCTTTTGACCAGTATCGCCCCCTCCGCTCTAGCGGCGTCGTGTCAAAAAAATGCCTCATACCCCATCACTATCGATCGCGTGATCGTCCCGGATTGGAAAGAATTCTACGAATTTCACCTCTTCCCGACGAAAAATGACTGCATTGCAGGTCAAAATAGATTGGTTCGCAGTACCCTCGATAAAAGAGACCTACGGGGATACCGAACAAAACCCACCTCCTTCGCCAAGTTGGTGATGGAGGGGAAAGCCCGGACAAAATGTGTCCAGCCTCGCCTAACCGAGGATTGCCAGGCCGCCTTTTCCTTCAGATCTCACTCGTTTGGGAAGCGTCGCGATGTCGTGGTTATCTCAAATTCGAGTGAATTCGAGACGGTGGGGGGATTCCGGCTCTTGGGCGTGGTGCACGACTGGCTAATCGACGCCAAGAAGAAAATGCTCGCTCTTCCTTTAGACGTTGTACTGTTGAAAAGCGACGGCAGGGTCGTCAATATGATCAGGGCCGAGGATCTCTACGATGCTCCGGCTCGGCGCACCGATGGAAGGGGTGCACGCTCGATCGAGCAACGGCTGGCCGCGATCACGCTGAATGACCACGGTTACCAACCGGCCGCAAATCTCAGACATGTCGATATCAAATATGGCGGCAGTCTCCGCAACCGGCTCATCCGGCGCGTGCTCTACATCACAGAAAGGCAGGCACCGGAGGAGCTCTTTTCGGCAGACGATGTAGCGACAGCTCTGTCGTGGGCACATCCATGGAAGGGAAAAACAAAAATCCCCCTCACCGTCGTCACTATCGGCGACTGTGAAGTGTGGCACGATGCCGTCTACGCAAAAAAATGCACCTCACTTAGCAAGGGCGACTCCAACCAGACACTCCGTAAGGCATTGGACGCCTTCGCGGGATTAAAATAATACTTGTCTGATGGGGATATCTCTCGTTGACCGGTGGCTCCCCCAGCGAATAACATCGCTGGGATGCCCCACAAGCCTTTCGGCGGCCCCTTCACTGGGGGTCGCCGTTTTTTTTATTGAAAAAAATTATTTAGGCCAGACGGGGTTTTCTCTTATCCCCCAAGCTCACCTGTCCGAAATGTTTTGAGAATAGGCTGGAGCAACTTTGTAAACTCTTTTGAATTTGACAAGGTTGTACAATCAATTAACGTGTCACCGTAGTATTTTAACTTAACATAATTATGGAGCCCAAAAAACCAAGTGAAGGTCAACCTGAAACAGCCCCTCAACTCCCCGAGGGAAATCCTGCTATTGTTGAGGCAACAAGTAAAAAAACAAGAGATGATACTGCCGCATTGCTTCAGTTAGGAGCACTACAACCTGATGAAGATGGAAATCTTGTAATCCCTCCTGAATTACAACGTGCACTTGTTGCAGAATACGATTATCACAAGCCTGGTAGCCCAAATGATGGCAGAATGCCACCAGTAAATTATCAACAATTTTTTGCTATGGTTATTGCTCAAAAACTTGGAGCAAAAAAACACGATACAATGTATTAATCACAGGCTGGAGCAATTTTGCCTGTCATGCGAAGTTTTAACGAAGAATGATAAATTGCTCCAAAACGTTTTGAGTTTTATTTAAAATTAACCCCCGACGAAGTTAGGGAACTTCGTCTACGGTTGTGCTATACAAATCAACCTCCCCCTACAACTTACCACCTCCCACCTACAACCTTGTCACTTCCCAATCACCGCCTTGATCCGCCGCACTCCACGACTAGAGCTCTCCTCTTTTTTGATTTTAAAGGATTTCAGATCTCCGGTTCGAGCCGTATGTGGCCCGCCACAAATTTCCTTGGAGAATTCTCCCATCGTGTAGACTTTCACCTGGTCCCCGTATTTACTTTCAAAAAGACCAATCGCACCAGCTGATTTTGCATCATCAACACTCATTTCTGTACAATTGATCTCTGCATCCGCCGCAATTGCTTCATTGACGAGCTTTTCTACCTCCTCTTTTTGCTCCGGCGTCATCTTGTCTTCGTGGCTGAAATCAAATCGTAACCGCTCCGGAGTGATATTTGATCCCCGTTGCTCCACATGATCCCCCAGCACTTTTCGCAGGGCTGCATGGAGTAGGTGTGTGGCGGTATGAAGCTTCGCTTCTTCTTCTGATCCCCCGGCCAATCCTCCGGCAAATTTTTGTTCAGATCCGGCTCGGGATTTCGCTTGGTGGGCTTCGTAGGATTTTTCAAACCCAGCTCCATCTACTTTGATCCCTTTTTCAGCCGCTAATTCCTCCGTGATCTCAAGCGGAAATCCGTAGGTCTCGTAGAGGAAAAAAGCTTTGTCTCCGGCAATGTGCCCCTCACAGGTTTCAGCAATTTTTTCGAATTCTCGCTCCCCAGCTACCAACGTTTTTCGAAACTGGGCTTCTTCTCGTTCGAGCTCAGAAATGATAAAAGATTTATTGGCTTCCACTTCCGTGTAGTGTGATCCAAGTTTTTTGATCGCCGCTTCAGCGATTGGAACACAAAGATTCTCAGACACCCCGATCTTCCGTCCATGACGAATCGCTCGACGGAGAAGCCGCCGCAGGATATATCCCTGATCCATATTGGAGGGAGAAATATTGTCTGTCAAAATAATGACTGAAGTTCGGATGTGGTCGGCAATAATCCGAGCGGAAGCGTGAACGTCGGTCGTCCCAATCGGATCTGAGGCAATTTCTGGATGTCCAGATACTGCTGCAATCTTTGCTAAAATATCTTCAAAAGCGTCGGTCTGATAAACGGATTTAAATCCGTTGAGCACTGCTACCGTCCGCTCAAGTCCCATTCCTGTATCGATGTTTTGAGAAGGAAGCGGTTGGAGCTGCCCGGTTTCTGTTTTGTTAAACTGCATGAAGACATCGTTCCAGATCTCTACCCATCGGTCGTCATCCGCAGTGTCTTGAAAGTTTTCTGGTGCTGGCTCATCTCCCGTCCAAAAAAACATCTCCGTATCCGGACCACAAGGTCCGATATCTCCTTTTGCCCACCAGTTGTCTTCTTTTCCGAGGTAGGCAATCCGAGGGATTGGCATCCCCAAGCTCTCCCAGACCCCAGCCGAAAAATCATCTCGAGGAGCATCTGCATCTCCTGCAAAAACGGAGACGGCTATCTTTTCCAGAGGAAGTTCGAGTACTTCCGTGAGAAATTCATAAGACCAAGTGATTTGCTCTTCTTTGAAGTAATCTCCCAGAGACCAGTTTCCGAGCATTTCAAAAAAGGTCAGATGCGTCGCATCTCCTACTTCTTCAATGTCTCCGGTCCGAATACACTTCTGTACATTGGCCAGACGATTACTCGCCGGATGTGGCTCCCCCATGAGGAAGGGAACCAGCGGATGCATTCCCGAATTGATAAAAAGAGCCGTCGGATCATTGTCCGGAATCACTGCGGCACTGGGAATAACCACATGATCCTTGGACTCCCAAAAACCAAGCCACTTTTTCCGAAGATCGTCGATAGTATATTTCATATTTTAGTTGTTAGAGCTTAGTTGGTAGAACTTAGATTTTTCCAAATCGTAAATTTTAATTTATCGCTCAAAAACTAAGTTCTAAGCTCTAAGATCTAAGTTCTAAATTACTTATAGAACACTCGTATCGCTCGATCTGCTCCTTCCCCTTCTGAATCAGAAGACAGCTCTGGATTATTGGCAGAAATCCAAGAATGAACAATCCGTCGAAAATAAGCACTCATTGGGGGAAGTTTAGTTTCAGAAAGGTTTTTTTCTTTCATCATATCGATGTACCTTTTTACTTTTTCGAGCAGCTTTTCTTCTTGTTGTTTTCGATAATTATCTACATCAATGCTCACAAAAACCTTCTCGGCGTTTTGTTCCCAGAGGATATTCTTGAGCAGAGTTTGTAGAGACTGAAGAGTGGCTCCGTTTTTGCCGATCAGACGTCCCGCATCATCTGTTTCGATGTTGGCCCGATAGTGACCACCTTCTTCTTGGACAGTAATGCAATCATAACTCGCACCAAACTTGTCGAGCAGGATCCGGAGAGCTTTTTGTATTATAGTTTCCATAGGACTGGATTGTAAAAAAAAATCAAAAGTGGTCAAATTTTACGATTTAAAAACTCTTCCATTATTTTCATAAATTTCTGCTGAAATTTTTTCGTATCATACTTTTGAGCGGTTTCTCGGATTTTGACCGGATCCCAGGCACTTTTTTTAAACTTTTCCAGAGCCTGTATTACACTTTCCGGTGTTTGATCGCTAAAAAATACCCCATTTGTTCCTTCAATCAAAACATCACAAAGTCCCCCATCCTGGTAACCAACCACCGGAATCCCCGAAGCAAAAGCCTCCAATTGTACAATCCCCGCATCTTCTTTTTGTGGGAGCAGGAGTGCCTTGGCATGGGACAATGTTTTTTTCAATTCAGCAAATGGCACTTCACCTCGGAATTCGATATTCTCACCCCCCTCAGCTAGCTTTTGTAGATCTTTTCGCTCTGGACCATCTCCGACGAAGACGAGCCTTTTTTCTGGCAGTTTTTTGAAGGTTTTTACAAGCAAATCAAACTTTTTGTAGGCCACCATCCGCCCTACGCAGATAAAATAATCTGTTTTGTATAATTTACGCGACGTGCTACTAGTTACCCCACCAGTTAACTGGTGGATTAACGGCCGAGGAGTATTTTCCAACGTTTCATCAAAAAGCTGAAAATCTCGCACCTCCACCGGAGGATACAGCACTTCGGTGTCTCGGCCGTAATATTTGCGGACTCGCCCCTGCGTGGTGGTAGAATTTGCGATGTAGAGATCTGGTCGATCAGATGTTTTGGAATCCCAATCCCGCAGTTTTCGGAGGAGCCGATTAGTCAATGGTTTAAAAATCCGCGGAATTCGCTTGAACCGATCATCAAACTCCGGTTCCCAGGCGTATCTCATGGGAGAGTGAATGTAGCAAATGTGGGTTTGCTCGGGGGTGGTGATCACGCTCTTCGCCACACAGGAGGAAAAAGAAATTATCAGGTCGTATTCGCTCAAATCTAAACTTTCGATGGCGTGTGGAAGTTTCGGAAGCAGAAGCTGATGTTTTTTATTAAAGATGGGAATTTTTTGCAGCCAAGAAGTTCTGATATCTTTTTTTGCTAGATCACCAACATTTTCTTGATTCACCACGGTCGTGTAGATCGGTGCCTCAGGGAAAATATCTGAAACCGCTTTCAGCACTTTTTCCGCTCCCCCCAGGTTGGTAAGCCAGTCCGTCACCAGGGCAATTTTTAATGATTTCAGATTCCCTTTCATATTTTATAAAAGTTGTAATACTTCTGTACCGGAAAATGAAAAAAATTGGAATAGATGCTCGGTTTTTTACAGAAAAAGCCACGGGGATTGGGCGACACGTGTACGAATTGGTGCAGAATCTGGCGAAACTAGATTCGGAAAACCAGTACACCCTTTTTCTCAAGCCGGAAGAATATGAGAGATTTGAGCTCCCCGGGCTAAATTTTCAGAAAGAAAAAACCGATGCTCCACACTACTCTTTTGCTGAGCAATGGAAGTTTCTCAGACAGCTCAATAAACACCAATTTGACCTGATGGTTTTTCCGCATTTTAATGCCCCGATTTTTTATCACCGGCCTTTTGTGGTGACCATCCACGATCTGACGTTGCACTTTTTCCCCGGGAAAAAGAAATCAGATATTTTTTCTCGTCTGGCATACAAACTCGTGATCAATACGGTCACTCGAAAAGCTGCCCACTGCTTCGCCGTGTCAGAAAATACAAAGCGGGACATGATCAACTACCTCAAAGTGCCTGAAGAAAAAATCACGGTCGCTCACAATGGCGTAACACAAAGTTTCAAACCAGAAACAGACCGGGCAACACTGCAAAAATTCAAAAAAATGTATCACCTCCCAGAACATTACTTCCTCTACACAGGAGTGTTTCGAGAGCACAAAAACATCCTCGGCCTGATCCACGCCTATGTCCAGTTTCTGAATAAAAATCCGCACTCAAATGTAGATCTGGTGCTGGCCGGACCGACCACTTCTGATACGGAAATTCAGGAATTGATCCACAAACTAAAACTGGAAAAACGAGTAAAAATGGTCGGATTTTTCCCAAAAAAAGATCTAGCTACGTTTATTTCTGGGGCGACGGCTTATATTTTTCCGAGTTTTTATGAGGGGTTTGGTTTGCCACCACTAGAAGCCATGCAGTGTGGTACTCCTGTAGCGGTTTCCAATACTTCTTCACTGCCAGAAGTTTGTGAGGAGGCCGCCCTCTATTTTGATCCGTACAAAGTGGCAGAAATAGCCGAGGCCATGGAAAAATTAGCCAAAGAAACAGATCTGAGAAAAAAGCTGGTAGAAAAAGGATTCGTGCAGTGTCAGAAATTCAAATGGGAAGCAATGGCGAAAAAAATGTTTGAAGAATATAAAAAAATACTGGGACTTTGACTTTTTTATCCATGCTTTTTAAGATTGGATTATGAAAACAATAAAACTAACTGAAACCATAAATAACAATAAAATCACCATCTCTCTTCCTTGGAAAAAAGTAAAAAAGAATCAACGGGTTGAGATTATTGTCATCCCCATAGAAGAATCTCAGACAGAAGAATGGGATTTTTGGGATGAAAAAGAAATAACAAGTTTGGGAAAAACAAGCGGTCTAAAGTCTTCCTCATATCAATCATAATGCCTCAAGAAATTGTATTAGCAAAGATTTATTTTACTGATTTTGCTGAATTTAAAATAAGACCGGTATTAATTCTAAAATGGTAATTTTTCACACCCATCGCATTTAACCGCATAAATAAGCGATTTCAGAGAAAA
>CAYFOO010000066.1:0-7084 GCA_964344775.1 uncultured Candidatus Peribacteria bacterium | reverse complement strand
CTCAGTATACTTTTTTTTATTCTTTGTGGGAAGTTATTTTGTTACTAATCCTTAGAGCTTAGTTGGTAGAACTTAGTTTTTGTTAAAAAATTGTTTATTTTTACATCTTTATGACTCGTTCCCAGGGGAGATCGAGCTCTGGTCGTCCGAAGTGTCCATAGGCTGCTACAAGACTGTAGATAGGTCGCAAAAGATCGAGGTATTCGATAATTCCTTTTGGTGTGAGCGGGAAGTTTTTTCGGATGAGTTTTTCAAGTGTTTCTGCACTTTCTTTCCCAGTCCCGAAGGTCTCTACAAAAACAGAAACGGGCTCTGCCATCCCAATAGCATAGGCGATTTGTACTTCACATTTGGTGGCGTAGCCATTGGCTACCAGATTCTTCGCGATGTGTCGGGCCATGTAGCTGGCGGATCGATCTACTTTTGAGGGGTCTTTTCCAGAGAAACATCCTCCTCCGTGCCGTCCCATGCCGCCGTAGGTATCCACAATTGTTTTTCGTCCTGTGAGTCCACAGTCTCCTTGGGGCCCCCCGATCACAAACTTTCCCGTAGGATTGATATGAAAAGTAGTTTTATCAAGCCATTTCCCGGCTACTGGTTCGATGACGTGTTGGATGAGGTCTTTTTTGATCTGGGTTTGTGAGACATCTGGAGCATGCTGCGTAGAGCAAACAATCGTGTCGATTCTGGTTGGTTTTCCGTTTTCATATTCGAACGTCACCTGTGTTTTTCCATCTGGTCGGAGGTAATTTAAAGTCTTATTTTTCCGCACTTCTGCCAATCTCTGTGCAAGTTTGTGAGTAGTGGAAATGGGCAGTGGCATAAGTTCGGGTGTTTCATCAGTAGCAAACCCAAACATCATTCCCTGGTCTCCGGCTCCTTGTTCGTGTTTTTCACTCTCATCCACGCCCTGAGCGATGTCGGGCGATTGTTCGTCGATGGCGGTAAGGATGGCACAGGAGTTTCCGTCGAAGTGCATTTCTCCCGAGTTGTATCCGATGTCACAGATTTTTTGTCGAGCCACTTTTGAGATATCCACGTAGCAGTTCGTCGTAATTTCTCCAGAAACAATTACCAGTCCCGTGTTTACGAGCACTTCACAAGCTACTCGTCCGTGCGGATCTTCGGCCAAAATAGCATCCAAAACGCCATCTGAGATCTGATCGGCAACCTTGTCTGGATGGCCCTCTGTGACAGATTCTGAGGTGAAGAAGGTTTTCATGAATTGGTTTTTAAAAGGTTGTAGGTGGGAGGTGGTAAGTTGTAGGGAATTTTTAATTTTTAGTTCCAAACTTCGGTGGACAAGTAGTTTTTAGTCTTTCGTTAAAGGAATTTCAAGTTTTGTTTTGGGAGAGACTTGTAAAATATGAAATATTAGATAAACAACTGAAGGGGTTTAAACCCTCTAAATCTCCCTTAAAAAAGGGAGACTTTCACTTCTTTTTATGAAAATCCTGGCATTCGAAACCTCCTGTGATGACACGGCTGTGGCGATTGTAGAAGATGGAACTAACGTACTTGCATCTGTGCGTGTAGCCCAAAAAGAACATGAAGAATATGGTGGGGTGGTACCTGAGATTGCGGCTCGACTTCACGCAGAAAATTGGAGGGAAGCCCTCGAACAGTGTTTGTCTGAAGCGAAACTAGAAATTGAAGACGTGGATTATCTGGCGGTGACAAATGGTCCCGGGCTTCAGACCGCCTTGCTCAATGGGACGACTGCGGCGAGTTTCTTTTCTTTGTTGTACAACAAACCATTGATTGGTGTACATCATATTTTTGGGCATATTTGTTCGGTTTTTTTGGAGAGAAAAGTTGAAGATTTACAATTTCCATCGCTCGTGCTCGTTGCTTCTGGAGGTCATACCGAGATGCATCTATGGGAATCTCCGACGAAGCTCAAAAAGATCGGACAGACGATTGATGATGCGGCGGGAGAGGCTTTTGATAAAGTCGCCAAGATGCTTGATCTGGGGTATCCAGGAGGGCCGTTTGTGAGTCAAGCGGCTGAGAATGGCGATCCAGAGAAATACAATTTTCCACGAACTTTGCCACAGAGAGATTCGCTCGATTTTTCCTTTTCGGGATTGAAGGCGGCGGTGTATAGAGAGGTAAATAGCGATCAATCAAAGTCAAAAGCCAAAAGTCAAAAGTCAAAAATAACCAATGACGAACAACGAAGAACGAATGACGAAAAACGAGTTTTTGACGTTTGTGCTTCTTTTCAGCAGGCGGTGGTGGATATCTTTCTGAAAAAGGTGGAGAGAGCTCTCGAAAAATATCCGCAGATCCAGATGGTACATTTTGTAGGAGGAGTTTCAGCAAATGTGGCGATTCAGAAAGCTTTGAGTGGGCTTTGTAAAAAGTACGAGATTGAGTTTTTGGTTCCCGCAAAAAATGCGTATTCTACGGACAATGCGGCGATGATCGCGAGTGCGGCTTATTTTTTGGTAAAAAAAGATCCGAAAATTGCAAAAGTACAGTTCCTTGATGCGGAGCCGAGAATGGCAATGTGATTATATTTCAAATTCTCCTCGTGGGACTGTTCCTGTTTCACGGGCATTTTTTTCCATCTCTGCGATAAGCCTTTTGACATGCAAATCAATAACACTGCTGATTATTCTGAGTCTTATGGCTGTTTTTCTTGGGAATTTATCCGGTGGAACTGTACGGTAAGCATCTTGAAAGTGTTTTGGAAAATCAAATCGTTCAGATTTGGACACAATTTCATCCGCTTCTGCCATGCTTAGATTTCCATCTGCCAGAGCTTGTCCTATTTGTGAGACAATTTCTCGTGTTTTTTTGATAAGACATTGTGTTCTCTGTTCTAGAAGTGCCAACTTTCCTGTCCCAGAAAGTAGTACTTCATTCGGAGGATGAAAACCATCACAAGGATCTGAGCTTTGTTCTAAACGATTGTCCATACTTGCACAACCAGAAAGTAAACTTCCTGCAAGTACTCCAGCTAATAATTTTGATGATCTTTTCATTTGCGGTATTTTTATCACAGAACTTAAAAAATGTCAAATAAAAATAAAACCCAAAAAAGTAAACACCCTTTTTAAGTCCCTATTTCGACACCTGAAACAAGAAATCAGACTGCAGGTTTGCTTTGGTCTTAAAATCTCCGAGGAAGGTGGTCGTCACGGTTTCTGATTTTGGTTTTTGCACACCTCGGGCAGAGATACAGAGATGTGTGCCGGTGATTTGGACGGCGACGCCCTTCGGTTTCAGTACCTCGAACATCGTTTCCGCTACCTGTGTGGTCATCCGCTCTTGATTTTGCAATCTCTGAGCAAAAGCATCGATCAGTCGCGGGATTTTTGAAAGACCGGTGATTTTTTTGTCCGGGATGTAAGCCACGTGTGCCATCCCAAAAAAAGGAATCATATGATGTTCGCACATCGAGAAGTATTCAATGTTTCGGACCAAAAGCATTTCGTCGTAGTTTTCATTCGTGAAGGTTTTGAGGATCTTTTTGGGATCGGATTTGTATCCGGCGAGTAGTTGTTCGTAGGCTTTTTCGACCCTTTCCGGCGTTTCAGTTAGCCCTTCACGGTTTGGATTTTCACCGATATTTTTGAGGATTTGGCGGATGCAATCAGAGGTATTCATAAATTAGTTTTTAGTTGATAGTTCTTAGTTCTTAGAAAGTTTTTGAAGAAGATCTTTTAGTTTTCCAAATTTTGGAATCTCAAAGTTCTCTTCAACGATCTCACTCCAGGGAATAAGCACGAAGTCCCTCTTTGGGATTTCTGGGTGGGGGATTTTTAGCTTTTCCGTGTCGAAGACCATATCGTTAAAAACCAAAATGTCCAGATCCAGTGTGCGATCATCCCATTTTTTGTCTCTTTTTCGTCCGTGATTGTTTTCTATTTTTTGGAGTGTGCTGAGCAGTTCTTCCGGATTTTTATCTGTCTCGATCTGCCAGACCGCGTTGCTAAATTCATTCTCAGCAACCCCACCGTAGGGTGGATTTTTGAGAATTTTTGATTTTTTGAGCACCGTAATATTTTCTTTTTCCAAATCCATCTCTGCGGCAGCAAAGATTTCTTCAGCCTCTCCGATAGAACTTCCAATGCCAATAAAAATCATTCCACAGTTTTGAACCAAATATCCAGGCCGTTTACCTGTATTTCAGCATCCTTCGGTGTGTTCACAAATACCAGATAGATCAGCACCAGATCAGAATAAGAAGAAAACGCATTGATCAGTGCCGGGATCGTGATCCAGGGGGAGGTGATCTCAAAAATGGCACAAATGAGAATCGGAATGATCGAAAAAATCAGAGGAAATCCCAGGATGAGCAAAAGTCGGTTTCGGCTCATATTTCCGTTGAAATAAGCCATAATCCAATTGGCCGGAACATTGGGCATCACAATCCCGAAGTCCACGTCTTTTTCTGGACAAACTACAGCTCGGACTACTTCATGAAAAATAGGCACAAAAGCTAACGAAAGAAAAAGAGCCGGAAAGAACTCATACGGTGAGTCAAATAGTCCTTCTCCTGTAATCCACAGAAGCAAAAAGTAGATAAACATTAAAAACAGTCCTGCAAAAAAGAAGGGGCCAAAGAAGCTGATCCCATATGAGATAGAGAAATTATAAGAGGGGAGAGATTTCCAGTTTCCTTCTTTTGGAGTGAAGTTCTCATCTTTTGGGATATCACCAACGATAAATTTCATAATTTTTTTGAAAAATTGGTTGGCGTATTTATATACCCCTACGTCCTTCATAAAGTCTTTTAAAATAAGGACTTCGGAGTATTATACGCATTATTTATTTTTAACGCCGCGGAGTATACCAAAACCTAAAAAAATAACAATTTCTTTTGTAAAAATATCAATTTTGTGCTAAAATGTCAGGAATTTTTAAAATGAAATTTATTTATCGAGAGATGCCGGGACAGGTTTCTGCCAGTGTAGAAGGAGCTAAGGTGACGTACGAATTTGCTTCGGACCAAACAAAAAACAAAGAAAAAGAACCCACTTCTACTGATTGGCAAAAAAAAATTGATTCGATTATTACAGAAATCAAAGAGGGAAATGAGGTTACTGAAGAAGTTCAAGGAGAAGAGAGAGTTCCTCGTGAAACAGAAATTGTTAAATCAATTAGCAATATTCCAACTTCTGAATTTTTGAAACGTTCTACAGAAGATTTAAATACGCTTTTTTTGCAGAACGGGAAGGTGAATTTCCATGGACATGAGGGGGCAAAGTGGAAAATAGGAATGGGGGACTTATTTCCAGCTTCTCAGAAGTTCATAAAAGTGAACGGTAAAGTGGGAAAAAGATCGATTTCTGGAAATGGGAAAGTAGGCTATTTGGATAAAGGTGGAAATTATTTACCGGTTTATGGCGGAGAAAAAATTGAAATGGATATATTAGAAGTAGAACAAACTGGTTTTGATCAAATCAAGACGCTGTCCCTGAATGAAGAAAAAATGGGTAAAACAGCGTTTTTGGAAAGAATAGAACAGGAAGAAAAAAATGCGAAAGAGATGAAAGAGGCATACAAAAAATTTCTGAAAGAACGAGGAATTGATCCAAAAGAAGTAAAGGAAGGTACTTTCTTTGAAGTAGCAACAATTCTTTCAAAAGAAATTGAAGCTAGATATGGGATTCCTTGGGAGGTTACTTTAGCTCAGTCCACTCTAGAATCCGGAAATGGGAAACATGCTCCTGGAAATAATTTTTTTGGAATTAAGGGGAGAGGGCAAGAGTTTTTAACAACAGAATACATTGGAGGGAGCATGGTAAAAATGAAAGATTCTTTTCGAAGATATGATTCTATTGTCGATTCTTTTACGGATTATGCAGAATTAATATCTGGTGCAGCCAGGTATCGAGCAGCGTTTCAATACAAAGATAACCCAAGGATGTTTCTGCAGACCGTGATAAACGCTGGATATGCTACAGATCCCCGTTATGTTGAAAAAGCAGAAAATGTTCTAACCTCTCGCGGACTTTCTCTGGATAGAGGATTTTTAGCTTAATTTTTCTGAATTTTTACAAAAAATTCCAAAAATCCCACCAAATAGCCATTTAAAAAAGGGTGATTTTTTGGAAAACCAAAAAATTGCTTTTGTTTAAGCCGTTTTTTGCCCCTCTTCTGAATTGAAGAGGTGATTTTTCCTTTATTTTAAGCAGAAAAGGCGTTAAACCGCTCGGACAACTAAATTGCCCAAAGGTTGAACAAAAAATTTGTTTACTACGTAACAACTTAAAATAATTTCAAGTTCTCCGCAACACATTTTTCCCAAAAAAAGCTTGCCAAAGCGGAAAAACAAAGACTAAGATGGTGCAGCCTTTATTATTTCTTAACCCTTTTTAAAAATGGCATTATCAAAAGGAGATCTCGTGGCCGCAGTTGCAGCTGGCGCAGGAGTAACAAAAAAAGCTGCAGGTGACGCTCTTGAAGCACTTCTTGCTGCTATCACAAAAGAGCTCGCAAAAGGAGGACAAGTTACGATCACTGGTTTTGGAACTTTCCGAGTATCAAAACGAGCTGCTCGAACTGGAGTTAACCCTCAAAATCCTTCTCAAAAAATTCAAATCCCAGCAACGACTGTTCCTACATTCAAAGCTGGTAAAAATTTGAAAGACGCTGTTCGATAAGAACCTTGTTTAGCAAATTAAGAAAAACCCCGCAAAAGCGGGGTTTTTTAATTTCTGCAAAAGATAATTATCAATTATTAAACCACCGGCTCTGCCGGTGAGACACCGAAAGGCTAAGCCGTATCAGCGAGCTGTAAAAAGTGGTAGGAATATTGGGAGGAGAGCCCCTCAATACTTCTTAACCATTTTAAAAAATGAACGAATATGAGTCATTATCCCACACAAGATGGGAATGTAAGTACCATGTGGTGATGGTACCAAAGTACAGGAAGAAAGTACTATACGGGAAGGTGAAAAAATATTTGGGAGAGATCCTAAAAGATTTAGCAAAACAGAAAGGCCTAAAAATAGAGAAGGGACATTTATGTAGTGATCATGTGCATATGGTGCTAAACATCCCTCCAAAATATAGTAGACTTTCTGCACAATAAAGTTGTTCGGAGAGAAGAAATGGGGATAATGAGCTT
>CAYFOO010000065.1:0-7224 GCA_964344775.1 uncultured Candidatus Peribacteria bacterium | reverse complement strand
ATTATGTGATTTTCCCTCAATATTAGGATCTTATTTTGTTACTTCTCCTAAGTTACCAAAAATTATTAAGAAAACAGATGAGACTGGTTTACCATGGTAGAAACGGGCAGATGCATTGGGGCCCCTTCTTTGATAGCGGATACTGCTTTCTTCCTTGCTCCCTCTTCTAGTCTATTCATATAAGCCACCAGTTGTCCAAGTTTTTCCTCTGCTTTTTCATCCCCAGCCACTCCCCTTTCACTCAAATCTATAATTCGTCCTCCAAGTGTCCCCACATCTCGAGTAGATGCACCTGTCGAAATACCAGTTCTTTTGCCATGTGAATGCTGCTTCCCTGGTTTTTGATTTTCAGGAAATAACACATTGGTAGATCCCATTGGTTGATCTGGCTCTATTTCTCCTCCCAAAATATGTACTACGATAGGATTTCTTCGGACAAGCTGTCTGAACTCTTCCAGCATAGAAAGAGGCTTTGCCTTTGCTGTTTCGGAAGCCATCACTCCTCCTACATGTTCCCCGAGTCCCTGGCCCACCTGTGCTGGATCCTGAGCCTGAGCAAGCTGTATCAACTCATTTCTTGGAGAAACACTAGATGATACGGTAGAATTCATAGAAGTGGTGATTTTTGTCTTCCCTGGCATAGCCTGAGCTAAATCCCCATCTACACTTGTCTCCGCAGAAGCGTAGTGCATATCTCCCAGTGCCATGGCCACCATTCTTTGTGCAGTCGTCTCATCTAATCTGACAGCTGTATCAAATTTTTCTCCAGCCAGAATTTTTTGATCCAAAGAAGCTAAGAATCGTGTCTCCAAACCAAATCCATGCTGCTTAATAGCATACTGCACTCTTGCTTTAGCTCTTAAAACTCTCGCTAATTTTTTCTTCAGTTTTTTTGTCTCTCCATGCAGTGCTATCGCACCTCTCACTTGGCTTTCTTGCCATTCTAGACTTGTCCATCTTTTTTCTAAATAAGAGCCAATCCCCTCATTTGCATGGCGACGTTCTTTTCTCCCTGCCTCATTAGCTGCAGCAATTCCTCCAGCTTTATGAGCTGCCTGAGTCCATAGTAGTGCCTCCGATGGATCTACCCCCTCTACTCTCGTCACATGACCATGGTTGTGAGCAAAAAGCCACATCGTTGCTTCATAAGTCGATGCTGGGTCGAAACGAAAATCTCCCATCCCATCTGTCAAAAGTTGCAAAAATTTTGTACTACTATGATCATCTCCTTCCACAAACTGCAACGCCACCTTTTTAAAATTAACCACTAATTGAGCAGGGGTTTCAACTATTGACCATTTTTTGCCAGTAGCCTTCATAATCCCCCTTGCCGTATTTGTGGTGATTTGTGCAAATCCAAAGTCTTCATCATCAAAACTTCCTACAAAACCTTTAAATAATCTTTCTGCTTCTCTTTCTACTAAATGAATCGGTTTTTCTTTGTAGCTGGCTAATCTTTGTGCTATGTATTCAGGTCCACCACTGGTTTCTGCCCTCGTCAAAGATGCGAAAATATCTTTAGCTTCTAAGCCTGTATTCAAGGCTTTAAATTTTTCTTGATCTTCTATTGACAGTGTACCTCCACCTTGTTGCAACCATCGGAAAGCCATACTTTTTTCAAATGTTGCTCGGTCTTGAACAACTCTTTGAACCATTCCTTCAATAGCTCTAGTCCCTTTTATTCCTCCTTTTTCTGCAGTTAATAATATTTTTTTTGCTTTTTCTTTTCCTACCAACCCTTCGTAAGCAGCCACTAATAACTTCCAATTTTTTTCTTTTCTTAGCTCAGAAGCCGCTATCTCAAAATATTGATGATCGCGTTTCACTTCTATTTTCTCTTCTTTTTCTTGTGCCTCAGCCACCATTTCCGCTGGATAATTCCCCTGGAGATGAGCCGCTACTTGTCTTGCTTCTGCGAGACTGAAGTGAATCGAATACTCCCCCCCCAACCTCAATTCTCCCGCATTATTAAATGGTGCTCCCAAAATAGTCCCTCGTAATTGCCCGTCTTCTTCTCCCTGAGCCACCAAAAAAGCTTTCCCCTCTCCCCACATCTTCCAAGCTTGTTTTTCTGTCACTGTTTCTTTGCCCTCTGCAGTCAGCTCTCGACTGATAAAAACTACCGGTGTATCTCTCTTCTCGACCTTCCCAGAAGCAAATTTTGTCAGATCAAGTCCTGGCCCTCCTCCATGATCATAAACGTATACTCTAGTATTTCCATCTTTATCTCTCAAATATGTCAAATCTCTATCACTGGCTAATTTTTCTACCGCCACCACTTCGCCTTGGGGATTGATAACCAATCGTGTCAGAGGCTCCTGTGCTCGCCAATCACTAACTTTAAATTCCCGAAGAAAAGCTCCTAATGTACCATGAACTGCGGGATTAACCGACTTGCTTTTTCCAGCTTTATGAAGAGCAATCGCTCGCATCTGCCAATCTGCCCACGATGCCTCTTTTTCTTTTGATTCACGTCGTAATTCAGCTGGAACATCTACTTTTATCGGTTTTTGAAATCTACCATCAACTTGATCTCCTGTCACTGTGGTGATTTCAGGTTTTCGCCTTTCGGGAGGAGCGGCTGCAGCAGTTGGTTTCAGAACCGATACTGGCGGTGCCTGATTAGGTCCTGTAAGTGCCTCCTCTTCTCTTCCTAAAAAACTATCAAGTTTCATATTACTACAACCCGCCAAAAGAACCGCCGCAACACTGGCAGTAGATACTCTTTTGAGGGCTGCTGAAGTATCCTGACGTAATAAATCAAAATCTACCTCACTCACTCTTTGTCGAACACCCCGCATCATATCAACCGCTTGTTGAGCTTTTTCGGTGGCCACCTCTTTTACCATTTCAGTTCTTTCAGCAAGATCATCTGCCACATCTCTGGCCACCATCTCAGCCCCAACAAGAACCTCCAAAGTTTTTTCTTGAACTATACCCGCCGCCTTCTCCACTTTTTGAGCCCCCAATCCCAGCTTCTCCTTTCCTTGATGAAAAAACTTACCCAATTTTTCTGTACGATCTTCTCCGAGAAAACGATTCGAAAGTAATTTAAGTGTGCTAAACATTGTGTGTAAAATTAAAAATTAAAAATACCAGAAAACCGCATGGTTCTCTTTCTTTTTTTATTTTTATTTGTCTTGTGTCGAAAAAATAGTCTTATGTTATATTTTGTCAACAAATTTTACTAAATTACAACACAATTTTCTTTTTTCCCAATGCCTCCCTTTCTTAATCCCCTGCTGCCATCATCATTCTCGCAGCTCGTTTTTGAGCTGGAGACAGAGTTCTATCCGTCACTTTCTCTACCGTGTATTCCAGAATCTTTCCATCTGGGACAAACCGTTTAAATGCCTCTTGCACGAGAATAGAAACCAAAGACATTTTGGCCGCACTCCATACAATTTTTGCCGCCGCAGAAGTAGTAGTTTTGAGTACCTGTTTGACCACGGCTTTTCGGGCGGACTTACGAAGCATGGACGTTCCAACCCCAGTAATAGTGGATCTAATCGCCGCTGCCCCCGCCAGAGAACTTCCCGCAGAAAAAACACTTCCCACCACCCCCGCCAAAAGGAAGGCATCTCCTATCACATTCATCCCTGCGTCAACTCCTTTTAGCCACATGGGAGTCGCATCATTTTCATCAAAAAGTCTTTTTATGCTTCGATAAGATCCCACTCCCGGAATCGCTTCGATCCACACATTGGCATCGGTTAATGTTTCGGTAAAGGCACCAAATCTTCTCTGCTCGACAGCATTTACCACACTTTTGGTGAAAACCTCCATAATCATAAATTGAGCCGTGGTTTTGATGGTAAATCCTGGCACTTTATTTGCAGCAGCTAAATCATAGAGATCTCTTCCTCCTTTTTTGGCAACATCGCCTGAAAGCGTACGAAAAGAGTCGGTAAATTTTTCTGGCGAAATCCCTCCTGACCTGTAAGCATCAAGTAAACTTCGTGCTTTCGTTTTGTATTCTCCTACCAAGGCTCGAGCTGCTGGATTTTCTCGCATGGAGCGTTTAAACTCCTTATAATTTTTGAAACCTTTTTTGGCCACTTCTTTCCCTTTTTCAAACTTATCAAAATAGTCCTCTAATTTATTTTTCAACTTAAAATACAAACTTATTTCAGACTCATAACGAGAAATAGCTTTTGTTTTTGCAGAATCGACAAACAAATTTTTCATAAATAATACTGGGCACCAAAGAAAAAAATTATCTTCTGTTTTATCCCAGGCGGTAGCGGCTTTTTCTTTAAAAGTTTTTTTTCGGATCTTGTAATTTCCTTTTTCATCAAAATCCCCTTCTGCAGAAATGAAATTTTCAAAACGTTGATTGGCTTCTTCAAAACTATGACTGCCCCCCACATCACCAGAAAAACGAGTTAGATTTTCTCTCGCTACCTCCAAAGAATCCAACATTTTATTTAGTTTTGTTTCGTCCGTAATAACCTCCTGCAACCTATCAAGTTCGACAGAATGCATCGACAATTCTGAATCTGATCTAAGTCGAGCAAGTCCCCAATCTACCATCCAGTTCGTCACTGAGCCACGATCCGGTTTTTCTTTCGTTTCTTTTTGTTCTTTATGAGAATTGACCATTTTATACTATCTTTACAACACTATCTTCATCTTCCCCACAGATTCTTGTGGTTCATAATTCTTTTTCAAGGCTTCGAAAATTTCCTCCACCAAATGCTCATCTCCCTCCTCTGCTCTATCGAGAGCATCGGTGGGACAAGTAAATTTGATCGGTGAGTGAATCACCTCTCGAGCAATAATTTCTTTGGCTTGATCGATGTGGATGTCATAAATGTGGGCATTAGAAATCGAAACGGTCAAAAATCCTGGTTCTACCTCCAGTTTCTGTGCAAGAAAATAAGCCAAAAGAGCAAATCCCGCCACATCATGCGGATTCCCCAACATCATGTCATTGGATCGAATAATGAGGTGCAGGCAAAGTTTTCCACCCATAATCTGTGCCGTGAAACAAAAAGGACAGGGAACATTTTTTTTGGCAGTTCCATCAGTCAATCCATCATCACTGGGATCCCACATGAGGATGACACCATGCCTGGAGGTGGGATCTTTTTTGAGCATTTTGATGAGTCCTCCGAGCTGATCTCGCTCGAAGTGCTTCCGCCATCGGTATCCATACGCGGCTTCGACACAGTTGTTTTCTTCAGCAAAGTCATCCCAGATCTTGGTAAATCGCTGGAGAAAAGCGAGATTCTTGTGCCCCATGAGAAACCAAATCTGCTCGGCTATGAAAACCTTGAGCGGAATCCGACGCAGGGTCAACAATGGAAATCCCTGTGATAAATCAAACTTCATATTCATCCCCGGCAGACTGTGACACACATGCCCGGTTCGCTGGTTTTTTTCTTGGATTCCATTCTCGATCAATTCTTTCAAAATCTCCGCATACTGCTGGTCAAATTCGTTTTTCATCGGTTAAAATTTACAAAAGTAATCTTGGCAAAAAATCAGAAAAAAACAAATTGTAATTTCTCACACCTCCAATTTGACAACAATAATCAACATAGTTCGTTAACCCGGAATTAATTCCGGGTTTAAGGATTAGTAGTTATGAGATATAATTAGTAAAAAAACAAATTGTTTTGACAAATTTTTAAAATTAATATATTCAAGACATCGTACTTATTAAAAAAATCTAAAAATGAAATATCTCATTTGCGGTTTTGGTTTTGGAGAAAAAAACAAAAGATTTGTCTTCAATAGAAATCTAGGTCATGCAACTGACACTCCAATCGATAGAACAATTGAGGGCGACCAAGCAACAGCAGACAAAACAGGCGAAGCAGAAAAAAGCACAGAAGAAATTGCAGCAGAAGTTCGTGAACAGCTTAGAACACCCGTTCCCAAACCAGCTCAAATCCCAATACCAGAAATAGCAGAAGACGAAGATTTTCTCATTGGGGGAGATGATTAAAGTGACTTTCCCCAATTCTCCGGATCCTTCGTAAATTCTAGAATTTGTACTACTTCTGATTCGTTGAACTTTCCTTGTGCTTGAAGTAAGTTTAAAATATCTGGAAAAGTCGTGAGCGAACCGTGTACAAATCCGGAGTTTTTAAAATTTGCCTCCGCTGAATCCATGCCGTAGGTGACGATGGAAAAAATCCCAAGTACCTCCGCCTCGGCTTCTCGCTGGCAAGCCTCAGCGGCTTTGATCGAACTTCCGCCTGTGGAAAAAAGATCCTCGATCATCACAATTTTGCTTCCTTTTTCGAGTGCTCCCTCGATCTGTTTTCCCGCTCCATGCACTTTTGGTTTTGGTCGAACGTAGAACATTGGCAATTCCATCTTTTGGGCCACAAAGGCCGCCCAAGGAATACCCGCAGTCGCCGTCCCTCCGATAGCCTCTGGCGATAAACTTTTATCTTTGATCAACTGAACAAATCCATCAACAATTGTGTCCCGATCAGCCGGAAAAGATGGCAAAATCCGATTATCACAATAAACAGGAGCCAAGATCCCACTCGTCCAAGTGAAGGGTGGATCCAAACTGATCTTGACTGCTCCTCGGTCGAGGAGAATTTGTGCGATTTCGGTGGATAATTTTTCCATTTTATTTGGATTTAAATTTTTTACAAAATTCTACTTTTGACATCTCAATATCCGATAAAATTCCTAGTAAAGTTCCAGGACGTAAATTTTCTTTTGCGTGAACGGCGACCGTGGTACGCAAATTTGCTTCAAAATTACGTAAAAATAAATGGCTTCCTCTCTGTCGAACTATTTCGAATCCTTGTTTTTCCAAAAAACGCACCATTTCTTTTCCAGAAACAACCGGCAACTTAGGCATTAGCTGGAATTTTTAAGTTTTGAACTCCGATGAACTGTGCATCTGATTCTGGTTTTTCTTCCTCCAGGCACAAAAGTGCCACTTCTTCTAGACGTTTGTACAATTCCGGAAGGGTCTTGGCTTGTGTACGACAACCGTGCAAAGCCGGAATAGATCCCAAAAACCATCCTTGAGAATCTTGTTCGATGATTACCGTAAAGTTCATGCTTTTATCATAAAAAGGATTTTACTTTTCGCAACTGTTTTGTGCGATTTCGGTAGAAAGATTTGGCATTTTGAAAAAATTAACTTCAATTAAAGTATAGAACTTTTATAACTTTACAAATAATTTAATTATTTTTCTCAAAAGACCCCAATTTTTTAAACTGGATTTAATTAGAAACACTTAAATAAAG
>CAYFOO010000064.1:0-7535 GCA_964344775.1 uncultured Candidatus Peribacteria bacterium | reverse complement strand
CTCATTATCCCCATTTCTTCTCTCCGAACAACTTTATTGTGCAGAAAGTCTAATACTGATAAGTTTTCCTTTTTCATCAAACTCACTCGTCGCGTGATTGGTATTATCATAGATCGCAGCAATCGTCCCATCTGGCCGATACTCAATCGAAGATCTCGAATCAAATTCGCTACTAATAGTGATAGTTCTGTCTATTTTTTTGATCGATTTATGTCCGATAATTTCGCCTTCCGGGTTTTCTTCATGGAGACTTACAGAATCCGTTTTTCTTCCATAATGTTCTTCCACGACATGGATTATATTCCCATTTTTTAGTTTATAACGAGTTTGTATATTCTTGCCGTCATCGTTGAACGATTTCTGAAGAATTTCTGCTCCTTGTAAATGTTTCTCCACAGGAGGCAACCATGATTTTATTGCTTGTATTTCTGCTGGAGTTAATTTTCTAGGTATTTTGGTCACAAATGCTTCGGCCGCCTTCATTCTTGCTCCATACTTATCATCTTTAGACTTTCCCTCCTGGTCAAACTGGTGATTCTCCCCGGTTTCTTTATTAAGCAATTCAAGAGAACCGTCTGTATTCCGTTTTATGACGTAATTTGTATTTGGCGGCCAATTCTCTTTGTCATCAGAAAAAGGAAGAGTCTCTAGCCCATTTGAAATATACACTCCAGGGCTTTGTGGTACCAGAATCCTTGGCCAAGTATCAGACTCATAACGACTCACTCCAAGGACTTCAAAAGTATTATCACTCACCTCCAGAGAAGTAGCTATTTCTGTCTTTTCCTTGCTCAAAAAATTTCCAGCCTCATCAAATTCGTATTGGATAATGTCTCCATTTTTAGTTTTTTCATCTAAATAAATATCAATCCGTATGGTTCCATCGGTTCTTCTCCATACATCAGCTCCAATGGTCCCATAATCGTATGTTTTTTTTGGAACTTGGAGGCTTTTGGAAGAATTTGGAATAGTTACCAAAATCGCATCATCCCAATCAGCCTTGTCATGGCGATTTTTATAATCCTCTATTTTTTGCTGTGCTGTTTTTATTTTCTTTGATAGCACTTCCAAATCAACTTCTAACATCGGAGTTTCTGAAGTAAAAAATGTTCGTGCTTGATAGATAGTTTCCAGCGTTTCTTGATAGAGCGGATCCTCTTTTGTGAGCTTATAAGGAATCAACATTCTAAAATCTCCCACCAGGGAGTCTAGAGCCCATTGAGTTTCATTTTTTTTAATAACTAAATCGGCTTCTCGATTATTTTCCTCTGAAGTTATAGTTGCTACCCCCTCAATAAATCCCTCGATAATTTCGGATTCTGTTTTTAGGGGTTGTAAGCTTTCAGGCATCACAACTTCTTCCTCTTGCTTAAAATGAACTTTGGTACTGGGTTTTGGTTTTCTCTCGGCATTTAAAACTGACTTCGATGTTTGTGGTGATTTTTTATCCAAATACTGATTTATTTCATGATCAATTCGAATAATATCTCCTTGTACACGCTGAAGTGTCGAAAGAGACTCAATCTGGGCCGAATAAATGATCTGATCCAGGGCATTCAATTCATCTGCCAAACGCTTGCGAAAATCCGTACCTCTCTCTATAAGACCATTATCTCCGTATTCCATAAACCTTTTCCCGAGATCTTCAAACTGCTGTTTAACTTCTTTGATTTGAGCTAATTTTTTTTCTGTCAAAAGATTTAAATCTATTTTTGAAAAAGATGGCTTTTTCCCAGAATCTAAAACTTCTTGATTAGCTGCTTTCGAAGACAACGAATATTCAAAAATTCGAGCCTGATAATCTTTCTCACTTCCTACTAATAATTTCTCAGCCCCCGTATCAGTCGGAATAGCAGCTAGAGCAGGCCTAGGATTCATTTTTACTTCATCCGTTTTTTGATACACAAGATTCCCAGCTCCATCGTAAATATACAAAACGGCCAGATCCGAGCTGAGATTTTTTCTCACTGCCAAATATTCCGGTGCATCTTTATCAAACTTAACAGAAATAGCATTGATGTCTCCAAAGGACTCACTTCCCGGAGCATCAAGTTCTAAAATTGTAGAGTCTTGAAAATTAATAACCTTAATTTTTTTCTCTTCCGCAACCAATATATTTGGTGACTCTTTTATATTTGGCCAATTAACCATCGTAAAATGGAATGATTTTACAGGCACATTTATTTGTTTCACTACGTTTCCAGCTACATCCAGAAAGGTAAATTTCCCTCCATTTCCAAAAAGATTATAAATTATTCCTGTTTTTCCATCCGCAAGGATATTCGCAAACTCTACTTCTCCAACCGTTTCATGATTGACAGGTGGATTATAAAGCGGGTGTATCCATCTTTGCTTCCCATTTTTATCAAAAAGCTGAATCCCGCCTGCCTCAAATACATAATAAGTAGCAAACTCCGAATCTCCTTCCCCATCGATATCTCCAAAACGAACTCCTGCTATTCCTATTGATCCTATTGGCGACTCAAGTCTCCATATTTCCTGACCACTCAGGTCAAA
Source organism: uncultured Candidatus Peribacteria bacterium (assembly GCA_964344775.1). Taxonomy (GTDB): domain Bacteria; phylum Patescibacteriota; class Gracilibacteria; order UBA4473; family UBA4473; genus CAYFMH01. The sequence goes on along the minus strand of CAYFOO010000064.1, from coordinate 5,018 downwards.
AAGGTGTGCTGAATCTGAATGCAAATATCCAAGAAATCCACATGTACGATTTTCATCAATTTCCAAAGGCTTCATTGAATTAAAAAACCCATCAGCCGTAGGCACATTAACCCGGTGCTGTTCCTGATAATCTGTGTTGAAAAACACAACGCCTTCGGAAGTTCCTAATAAAATTTCTTCCTCCTTTCCTGGCCGACAATTCATCCGAGTAATACTACTAACATCACCCAATTCTACATCCTCAAAAACTATCCTTTCTGTAAAAATATCTGAAGAAGCTTTATTAAGCATTTTTTTTAATTCTTCAGGCCTTTCTTGTTTGATTGAATATTTTATTTGAAAATCGCTCAATCTGGAAAACCCAAACAAAACAATAGGAATAGCTATGATAATAGCTATTATTTTTATTCTCCACGTACTATTCGGAGAAATATACGTAACAGCTCGATCTATCAACCAGGGAATCAAAAACCATAAAAAAGAACCAAAAATACCAAATTGAATCAATGGATCAGTTGTTTCATTTAAGTCCAATAGAGAAAACAAAAAAATCACCGGTGCATCTAGTGTGAAAAATCTGATAAACACAAGTGCAGAAGCAGTGTAATACCCTGATTCTAGCATTTCACTGGACTCAAAAGAAGTAAACATCGCCAGCCCTAGATGCAATAGTGCCAGAACAATGCCGATTTTGAAGCCGATAGATGTTTTTTTCATTTTTATTTTTTAAATTATTATTTAGATCTAGGTTTTTGATTATAAAAATAAGAAATCGTCAGAAGTCCGGCCCCCAGAGTAAAAAATGCTAAGAACTTCACCCACATATCCCAGTCCCATACATCAAAAAGATAAAACTTAGCAATCAGCCCACAGAACACCCCGATCCCAAAATACCGAAAATGTGGCCAGGCGTTTTTTAACCCCAATCCAAGGAGGATAATCCCCCACATAATCCAAAAGATGGAACGAGTCGGTTCTGCTAAAAATTCTGTTCCAAAGAAGAAAACACTTGCCGTAGAAAGGGCAAGAATGCTCACGGTGGCTGTTTTTTTAAAGGACTGAGAAATACTGAGTGCCTTATCTTCTACAAAAAAGGCAGTCAAAGAGGTAAAATTTCCAGCCAAAACAAATATTAAAGCCAAAAGAGGAACATAAAGGAGGTTCCTGTTGAATTCTTCCCAGAAAAAGACCCACAAGGTTAAATTAGTAATAAATAACAAACAAAGACCTCCAATAAGTGACGTATTCGATTTAGTTTTGAGGATCGAATAAGTGACGCCCGTACTCCAAAGAACGGGGAATAAAAGCCCCAAAAACATCGTTTTTTCCGAGAGAAGTTCAGTCCATTGGGAATAATTCCAAATAAAAAGGTGCAGCGAAGCGAGAAAAAATACAATTCCTGACCAAAGTTGCACCACCTCTTTTTTGGATTTTGGCTCCACAGAATAAAGCAAGCTCGCTACTAATAAAACCACGGCAATCGTGTTTTCTCCAAACCCCTTTAGAGCAAATAACCAAAAACTAGCAATGAGCAGAGCCAATCCTCCAAAAAAATGAAAAAGCACATTTTTTGTTTTTCGAGCAGCGAAACAAAAGAGTGCTCCCTCGGCGATTAACAAAGTGGTCAACGCAAAATCGCTTTTTGATTCCAACTCCCAAACAGTAGCAAAAAGGACAGAAAGTAGTGCCGCTGCCTGCCCTATGGATTGAAATAGGGCTAATTTTTTGATTCGACAAAACTCAGAAAATCCAAGCCAAAAAACGCCTTCTGCCAGTACAAAAAATCCAAAATGTGTCCACCCCTGCTGGTCAAAAATACGCAGTGCAATAAAATTGGCGACAAAGAGCGAAACGACAAGAAGCAGAATTTCTGAAACTTCCCGATCTTCAAGTGATTGATGTATTTTTTGTTCTATTTTTTCCTTGATACACCTGACCACGCCACCGCTCCCCAGGAGGGCATGAAGTCCAAAAATAAAGCTTAAAAATATAACCGGCTGGTTTTTAAGCAACTCCGTATTAAAAATTTTTAACTCAAACCCCACTATTCCAAGAAAAAGAATCCAACCTATTTCTGGCCACTTTTTTTGTGTGGTAAGGGCAAACCCGGCTACCGACAAAATAGATAAAAAGGTTAATAAACCTATCGCATTAGGATCGGGAGACTTTACGAGAATCGGAGCCAATAGCCCCCCGGCTATCGCCAAATTTCCCAACACTCTGGAATTGTATCGTAAAGAAAGCAGGAGTCCGACTCCCACCTCCAACATATAAAATATAAAACTCTGACTAGCAGAAAGAAAATCATAAAAATCCCTCGCCACAAACGTCACAAAAATAAGCCCAGCGATCCCACCGGCTGAAAAAAGTGTGTAAAAATCTGGTAGTGAATTTCGCTTCAATTCTCCAATAAATAAGAGAATCAAACTAGCTGCAATTCCTAGAAAAACTCTCCCCAATGGGCCTATTAACCCACTGGAAAAAGCCCACATAGTGAAGAATCCGACTGCCAAAACCACAGAAATGATCCCCAAAATAGAAAAGAATTTCCGCCCCAAAAAATCTTCTACTTGAAAAGCACTTGATGAAGTAGTAGTGGGATTTTTTGAGGAAACGGCCGAAAGGGTCTTTTTTTCCTCTTTGTCTTCTTTTGGTATTTTTTCTATTTCTTCATCTTCATCGTCATAACTTGTATCTGGGGCAAAAGTACCTTCGGGAAATATCCCTTTTTTCTTATCAGGAAATATTTTTCGCTCAAGATCATCGACTTTTGAGGCCAAATTAATGTTCCAGAACAGGAGGCCGATAAAAGCAAAGAAGAAGAGGATTTCCATTTTTGAAAAATTAAAAACAAAAATATTGTAAAAGAAGGCATTTTAAAAGGCAAAAAGTTTGTTTTTTCATTTTTTTTATGCTAAAATAAAAAAGATTTTAATTAAAAAAAATGGCAACTCCGAAATCTGCTCCAAAACCAACAGAAGCCCAAAAAGCTCCTGAAAGAACTGATAAACCAAAAATTGACCCTAAAAAAGTCCAAGCGGCCGCCAAAGCACACCCCAAAAAAACAAAAGAAGTAGGAAAAAAAGCGAAAGCAAGAATAGAAAAAGTCTGCAAAGATGATGGTTCCGCTTTACCAAAGACCACGGCAGAACTCTTTGCACAACTCAAAAAAACAACGGCTAAACCAGTGTCAACTAAAAAACCAACGCCTCCAAAACGTCCCGAACCCAAGAAACAAGAACCAATTTCAGCCAAAAAACCCGTGACCACACCAAAAACGCAACCCAAGTCAGTTGAACCAAAGCCAACCCCAGCTACACCAGCTCCAACTAAAAAACCGAAACCGAAAATACCGCCAAAACTAGCCAACATAAAACCACGAAGAAAACCTAAACCTCCAGCAAAACCCATCCGTCCTCCTGAAAAACCTAAAGCAGATGGAGAGCCCGTAGAAGGAGACCAAGACTTGTCTACTCCAAAACCAACCGAACCAGAGCCAGTGGAAGCCCCTAAACCTCCAAAAAAAACGGCCCCAGATCCAGATGCACAAATGGCAGAGACAAAATCAACTAAAACAGAAATTACCAAAGAAGCAAAAAAAGCCACAAAAAATGAGGAATATGTAAAAAGATCCACAGGAATTGATCCCATCCCAGAAAGTGTTATTTTTAACAAACGTGGTAACTACGAATATTCATTTAAGACAAAGACCTCGGAAGGAAAAATCGTAGAAATAACAATACACGGGCATAAAGGAGGAGTAAGTATAAAAGACTCAAAAGGAAAATTAGGATTTTGTAATCTAAAACAACTACGAAAAATAGGAAAAAAAGGATGTATAAGTGGTGAAGAAATCGCAAAACTTGGCAACCTAAGTCCGGAAGAAATTAGAAGCAGAGCTAAACAAATGGCAGGAGACGAAAGTGATCCAAAATTCGGTGAAGCAATAGAAAGAGGATTACCAGGAAATCCAATCGCTCGAGAACTCAGTAAGGAAATTGCTGGAATTACAAAAAAAATAGAAACAATAAAACAAAAATATGGTCTAAAAATAAACGTAGATGGTTATGAGTGGAACTATTTTTATCTGAAACATTCGGGAGACAAATTAAAAATTGAAGAAGCACTAAAAAACATCCAAGCACTTCAAAAGCCGTTAAAAAAATATCCACCTAACTATTTTCGAAAAAACAAAATTCACACCATAAACATAACACCTGATACAAAAGTAGAAAATCAAAGAACGGGAAAGCATTATCATGAATTAAAAGACAAAAAAACCGCAGCCATTGTTTATGCTAAGAACCCCGGAGTTGTAATTATTCATAAAGGACACACAGAATCATTTGATCATGAAGTCAATCATATCGTAGATTATAATAGTCCTGGAGGATTTAAAGACGAAAATAACGCATGGGCTCGTCGAGTTCTTGGTCCAGACTACGAAAAATTTTATGGAAAAAATGCCATCTCGACAAAAGGATTTCCCAGTAGTTATGCAACTAAAAACATAGATGAACACCAAGCGGAAATAATAGAGACGATCCTGAAAACCCCTAAATCCTACAAAAAAGCTCTCGAAAAAGCCAACAAAGAGGCAAATGATCCCAAAAATCCAAATAAAGCTCTAAAAACCGCCATCGGGCTCGAACAATCTCGTCTCTATATCGCTTCCGAAGGAAGGTTTGATAAACAGTTCTGGACAGACTGGAAAAATGAAAAAAAAATTGACGCTAATTATTGGGACAAACGAGAATCCAACGGAGACTTCAAACCAAGTAAAGAACGGCAAGAATTACTCATCCAAGCCATGGTCGCCCTCCAAGAAAGTCCACTTGTAACTGGGAATTAAGTTTATTTTGTAATTCTGAAAGTTTTTCTGGAAAATTTGACCTTTTGGAAAGGAACCGTTAGTTTCATTTCTAGTTACAATGGTCAATGGGAAAGAAACAATGCCGACAATTAAAATTCACTCAACATTATCTGAAAGATACCACAAAAAAGAGGCCTTATCTTAA
>CAYFOO010000063.1:0-7686 GCA_964344775.1 uncultured Candidatus Peribacteria bacterium | reverse complement strand
AATAAAATCTCTTATTTCGCAAAAATTCCAAATTATTAAAGCGGCTTAGTATAAAGTCATTGTTTGTGCTTCTGTGACGAGATTCCGGGCAAGCCGGAATGACTATTGAGGAGCTTCTGAATTTTCTCCATTATTTATCTCCAGAATTTTATTGATCACATCACTCATCATTTTTTCTCCGGGCATGCCGGGAATTTTGATATTTCCATCGACCAAGAAAAATGGGGTCCCTGTGATGCCAAGTGCTTCTCCCATTTTTTGATCTTTTCGTACTTCTGATTTCATGGATCCAGAGTCCCAGCAGATTTTGAATTCTTCTTCATTGAGGTTGAGATTTCTGACAATGTTGAGGATATCTTCTTCTCCGTATTTCCCGAAGTTGGCAAAAGCCATATCGTGAAATTGGCGAAATTTTCCTTGTTTTTTCGCACATTCTGCCGCTTCAGCGACTTTGAATGTTTTGGGTGAAAGCGGATAATGTCGTTGCTCTACTTTGATTTTGTTTCCAAATTTTGTCTCAAGTTTGGGAATCATTTCTGCGGCACGCTTACAATATCCACATCCAAAATCAAAAAACTCGGTGATTTGGACGTACTCTTTTTTCGGCGTAGAATTTTCTGCAGATTTTTCGTTGTCATTCTGAAGATTGGTACAACCAAAAAGGAAAAAGGCGAAGGAAAAAGCGAGTATTTTTTTCATTTTACAGAATTAAAAAGTCCGAAAAATAGTATCTTTCTCCACCTTGAAAGTCAAAGCAAGAGGCAATTTATTTTTTTATTTTTCTGATTGCGGCTTCTAAGTCTAGTGCTGCAGGGAGGTGCTTTTTTAATTCTGAGAAAAAGTTATTCGCCATTTCTTCGGCAGAATATTTGGAGTTTTGCTGTCTTTTTTTAACTTCTTGTATTTTTTCCCAGATTATTGCTACAGCAAATTCCAGCTGTTTTTGTGTTTTTATGAAAGAGGCGATTTCTTTTATTTCTTTTTGTGAACCAATAATTTCAAAGCCAAAATCTGCGAGAGGGATTATCAGGGCCTCTATCAGTTCATTATTTTCAAAATTTTTCCGAAAAGCTTCTTCTATTTTCCGGTCCCATTTCGAATTTTTTTGATAATCCTGGGCAAATTCTCTTTTTTCCCAGTAATTTTTCCAGAATTTTCTTTTTTCTTCTGAGGAAGACGGATTATTTCTCTCTTTATCCTGCCAATTTCTCAGATATTTCCAATATTTTTCATCCATTTTTCCACCTGAGAGGCGATAATAAAAAATCTTTGTCATTTCTATTTTTTCTGCCAATTCAGGTTCATTTTTTGCCCAGACTTCAATATCTCGTCCATCTCTGAGCATGATTTCTGCCACAGTGGCTTGATCTTCATCTATTCCTCCCCATCTACCATAAGCCTCAGCAAATCCTTCTGGTCGTGGACCAAAAGCCTTCCCGCTCTCTATTGCTTTCCGTCCGCTTTTTCCATAGAGCTTTCCATATTCTTCTCCATGGGCAGTCCATCCCCAGAGGAGATTATCATCCCCAAGCCTTCCCCCATCTGTGTAGTCTGCACAGTGGAGCAATTCATGATCAAAAGCCAGTCTTACATTTGAAAAACCGATTTTTCCATCGCCAAAAGCATATCCACCAGTGGAGATTCTTTTTAGCTCTTTACCTTTCCCCGTTTTTTCTCCCCATCCACCGAGAAGATAAATGAGTTTTAGTCCACTCGCTTGAATAAAAGTCATGGGATATTTGGCGAGTCCTGCTTCTAGTTGGTTTAGTTGTGATTCTACACTTCTGAGAGAAAGCAATTGATTGAAAACATCGGAATGCCCTGCTTCTTCCCAACTATCCGTTTCGATTTTGATATTATATTTTTGTTTAATTCTGGCTTCGATTTTATCAATTCCAAGAAGCTCTTTTCCATACTCTCGAAGCGACTTTCTTAGTTTGACAGAAGAAAAATCATGTTTTAACCGATTGGTATCATGATAAAAAAGAATCTGTTCTTCAAAAACGAACCACTGATCAGGTGATTTTACGATTTCCTTAAACCGTTTTATATATTCTTTATCTGATAATTTTTCTCGAGCCTGAGAGCCAAATTCTTGACCATTCTCAGTAAGCAATACTCTTTCATCTGTTTTTTCATATCTTCGAAACTCAGGTTTTCCTTTTCTATCAAAAGAATCAGAATGTTTTTCTGGGTTTTCCGTCTGGTTCTCTTGCTCTGTTTTTTTCTTTCCATCAATATTTTCTTTTAATTTTTTTAAATCACAACAAGTTTCTGATTTTGTTTTTTCTACCCCAGGTTTTTCTGGGTTTTTACTTGAAGAAGTGGTTTCTTTATTTCCTATTTTTATCATCTAATCATTATACCATATATTTGGCTTGAATAAAAGCCAAAAGGAAAAGGGGTTGTTTTTTTATTATTTCTGTGGTACAATGAACAGATTTAATTCATAAAAAATGAAAAATCTAAAAAATGCTTTCGGCTCAGACTTTTATTCAAGAAATAATTTTATTTTCCTGGAAAAGCCAGGGGATAGGATTGAAGTAGCAGAAGTTCCTAAAAAATTTATTGATATTTCTGAAAAAGCAGAAGCTCAATTAAATGAATTTGGAATTACCGTAGATCAAAGAGGGAGAAGATTGTTATTGCCAGAATATATTCCCGCTAAATTGAATTTTGATGAAAATACAAAAAATGTTTCTGGATATGTGCATAGAGGGGTGGTGACCCTTGAGATTGAAAATATGGATGGGTCTTTTGATACGCTAGTTATTACGAGTAATTCAATTCGGTATAATGGACAAGAGTTGCCATTAGCAGGGAAAACCTTTGCTGAATGGCAAGAGTCTGGGGTAGAAAAAATCCCACAAGAAATTTCAGATCTTCTTGAAAAATATGGTCCGAAAGGATGGGTTTCACGGGAGAGTTGGATGGCTCCAAATTGGATTACTGTTTCAGAAGATATAAAAGGCCTGGACCCTAAATTTGAATATCGGAATGGTCAGTTTCATGCTTTGGAACCTTATGATGAAGCTTATGTTCCCATGGGAAAAAGAGCCTTTGAAAATTATGTAAAAACAGTAAAACATCGTGAATAGTTTCACTTTTTAATACGTGTAAAAATTTTTCAAAAAAAGAAATGCAAATTTGCATTTCTTTTTTCGCTGTCTAAAATCTTGTCCGAAAAATGGAGCTAGAAACCGTCATCGGCCTCGAGATACACGCTCAACTTTCGACCAAGTCGAAGTTTTTTTGCAATTGTAACAACGATGCGTTTGGGGCAGAGCCCAATACTCGAGTGTGTCCCGTGTGCATGGGATGGCCGGGGATGTTGCCGGTGATCAATGCTGAAGCTCTCAAAAAAGGCATCCGAGGAGCAGCGGCCTTGGGATGCAAAATCCAAAAATTTTCCAAATTTGATCGAAAAAATTATTTTTATCCGGATTTGCCTTCTGGATTTCAGATTTCTCAGTATGATCAGCCGATTTCATTGGACGGCAAAGTAGAGATCGAAGTGAATGGAGAGAAATCAACGATTGGCATCACTCGAGTGCATCTGGAGAACGATGCCGGAAAATTAACCCATACCTCCAGTGGGACTCTGTGTGATTACAATCGAGCTGGGACCCCCTTGGTCGAGATTGTGACAGAACCAGATATGAGGTCCGCTGAAGAAGCACAACTCCTCGCCAAAGAGATCCAAAAAATTCTCCGATTTGTCGGAGCCTCCGATGCCGATATGGAAAAAGGAATGATGCGGTTCGATGCTTCGGTTTCCCTTCGTCCAAGAGGGGAGGATAAGCTGTATCCGCGAGCAGAAATCAAAAATCTCAATTCTTTTGCTTCCCTCTTCAAAGCGATCAAGTACGAAGTTGCCCGACAAAAAAAATTGTGGGAAGTAGGGGAAGAACCGACTCAGGAGGTGACGGTGGGATGGTTGGATGATGCTGAAAAAACAAAAATCTTGAGAGACAAAGAATCAGCCAATGATTATCGGTACTTTCCAGAGCCAGATTTGCCACCGGTAACTTTTACAGAATCCGAAATCGAAGCGATTGAGAAATCTATTCCAGAATTACCACTTGAAAAATTTCACCGGTATCAGGACGAATTTGGTCTCAGCGAAGAAAATGCACTGAAATTAGCCGAAAGTTTACCGCTTTCTGAATTCTTCGAAAAAGCTGGGGAGCTGGCGGGAAATTATAAAAAAGCCGCTAATTTGATTTTATCAGTAGTTTTAGCCGATTCAAACTGGCAACAAACAAAGGTAGAACCAACACATATTTCCGATACGTTGAAACTCGTAGATGCGGGAAGCATTTCTTCTTCTGGAGCAAAGGAGATTGTTCAAAAAGCTATGGAAACGGGAAAATCAGCAGAAGAATTGATGAAAGAATTAGGATTGGAACAGGTTTCCGATAGTGGAGAGCTCGAGAAATGGGTCGAAGAAGTGATTGCTGAGAACCCAAGCGTGGTGGAGGATTATAAATCTGGAAACGAAAAAGTAGTGCAGTTTCTCATGGGACAGGTGATGAAAAAGTCTCGAGGAGCGGCTAATCCACCGGTGGTGATGGGGATGTTGAAAGAAAAATTGGCATAAAGATTGACATTTTCCAGAAAATATTTAAAAAGTTTGTATGGAAGAAATTTCCAAAAGATTTTTTCAGGCCGGTTTTTTGGATACTCCACTACCTACGGAGGATCCTTTTTTGGATTCTTGGGATAGGCGTTTCCCTCAGTCTTTTAGAGATAGGCAAAATAATTTATCAAAAATTCATTTAGACCCTTATTTAGATGATGTCAGAGATTTTTTTGAAAGGCTTAGAGAACGCGTAGATAAAATAATTTGTGATAGTTTCACTTGGGAAGATTTTAATAAATCTTACCATCCTTCTTCTAAAAAGCCTGGTGAATATCCACAGGGATTTTGTCGTGAAATTCGGAATGCAGTATTTGATTTAGTAGAGGAGGGGGTTGAAAATCATCCTGGTGCAGAGGTACTAAAGAATTTCAGAAAAGAAAAGGGTTTTAGAGGGAAAATAAGGGGAATTGTGACATTCCCAGAGGGGGGATTTTTTCAAAATTCTATGCAATGGGGGAATAAAATTATCGATTGTGCCGTGGATGCCGGAGATAGTCCTGTTGTGAATGGGAAAAAAGTTGAGATACATTCGGTGAATAGTGAAACATTTGTAGGGATTAAGTCTTTTTTGACACAAGCAGAAGTGGCTGAGGAATATTGGGGCTATCAAGCTTATTCTACAGAGCACATATTTCCTCGTCTTGCTCCTTATGTTCCAGTTCTTTTTTTGAGACCAGATGGAGGTATTGAGTTTGAAGAAGCATGGAGTTTATTTTTTAAAAATATTTGTACTGGATTTCAGTTAAGTGAAGAGTTTTTGCGTTCCGAGTATAGAACAAGACAGCTTCCCCTTCGATACCGACGTTATTTTTCACAAAGGTTTGGTCAGGAAGATTCTATGTTTAGGTATCAAGAAGATGGAATAGATGTTCAACAACTTTTGAGGAAATGGAGGGAAAAATATAAATTGTTTACAGAAGAAGGGATGTCTGAAGCAGAAAAAATAGAATATTGGGAACAATGTCAGAAACTTTTGAAACGTTTGGAAAGGGAAAAAAGAGAGTTTTATTATGATCTAACTAGCGACATTGGTATTGTTTCTACGTAAAATTAGAAAAAAGTTTGTCAGTTTTTAATTTTTCTGTTTTTGCTTATTTAAGCTATTTTTTGAACCAAAAAGTTATACAATAAAATATTTTAGTGGTGCGGTGCAAGCTAAAATTTTTGACAAAGGATATGTGCGTGAGTACAATGTCCTGATTTTCAAATTTTGAGAATCAAAGTTCTTTTACACTTCTTTGCTTTGCGATGTCGTCTCCAGAATCTAAACCACTCTGAAGCACGCACCCTGAAACTACCGTTTCATGGTTTGAACAAAAACTGCCTGTATTTTGCACCGATGCTCATCGATTAGATGAGTCCCATCACTCGCGAGATGCGTGAAGGGCACTGTCGGTAACTCAGATTTCAGTTTGTTACCATAGCAAGGCTAGAGGTTGTGGGTTGGTCCCCTTTCGAAACCGGTGAGGATATTTCACTCAACATACGAGTTCTCAAGTATCTTCACCGGTTTTTTTTGTCAGAAAAAGTTTTTGCAATCTTTGTTTTTGATGAAACTATTTTTAAAAAGGATCGGGCAGTTTTTGAAAGATTTTATAGAGACGAAAGGCTTCATCGAGAATGGTTGAGGGGGCGTTGCCTTGAAACTACCGCTGATATACTCAAAAGGAGAGAAACTATAACTCCTCAAGAACGCACTCGTACGGGAGAAGAAGATCGGGGAAAAGGTCGAAAAGAGGGGAAGAGAACGGTTAATTGAGAACCAATAAAATTATTCTCGCAGATTGATCCACATCGGCACATCTGGAAGTTTGTCGAATTTTTCCACCACTTCAGCAAAGTCTTCGTACGTGGTCTCTCGAGATCCGAGTCCATAGATCGCATTTTTGATAATGGGAGATTTTTCTTCGCCCGCGAAGAGAGCGGCGACTTCTGTTCCAAATGGTCCAAAGTGTGCTCCACTGGGAGTCTCTCGATCGAGTACAAGGATTTTTTTGAAATTTGAGAGGGACTTTTTGAGATCTGTGTGTGGAAATGGTCGAAATACTTTTGGACGGACCATGCCGACTTTTATGCCTTTTTTTCGGAGATGATCGACCGTTCGTCGGACTGTCCCCGCTGTGGAAGCCAGGACCACGATTCCAATTTCTGCCTCTTTTGTTTCATATTCATCGATGAGGTTTGCTGATCCTCGACCGAAGGTCTTCGCAAAATCTGTAAACACTTCTCGGATTTTTTTCTCTGCATTATTGAGTCCCTCGAGTTGTGCTCGGCGGTGTTCCATATAAAAATCCGGTTTATCGAAGTTCCCGTGAGACACGGGATTTTCCACATCGAGCAGTGGTTTGACCAGGATTGGTTCTCCGACGAATTTTTGTACGTCTTGATCCGCTTCGAGGATGACGTTCATCTGTGTGTGTGTGGTCTGAAAACAATCCATCCCCATCATCAGTGGTGTTCGAACTTTTTCGTCTTCGGCGATACGGTAAGCACAGAGGAGGAAGTCGTAGGCTTCCTGAGCGTTCTCTGCAAAAAGCTGAATGAATCCCGTACTTCGTGCGGCCATCGCATCTCCGTGATCACAATGGATCGAGAGGGGGGCAGAGAGGGACCTGTTTCCGTTTATCAAAACTATTGGTAATCGAGTTCCCGCGGCGTTATAGAGCACCTCCATCATGAGGAGTAATCCCTGAGAAGCCGTGGCGGTACAAGCTCGTCCCCCCGCTGCCGCTGCTCCGACACAGATCGACATGGCGGCGTGTTCTGATTCGGCGGAGACATATTCCGTCTCTACTTCACCATTGGCCACGTATTCGGAGAATTTCTGGCCGATGTAGCTGGTGGGGGTGATGGGATAGAACCCAAACACATCTGGATTGATTTGACGCAGGGCTTCCGCGGCGGCGTGATTGCCGTCGAGCACTTTTTCGGTACGCTTTTTTATTTCGGGCATATTTTTACCCTATTGTTTTAAAAACTTTTGAAAAGACGGATATTCAAACAATTTGGGGCAAAAAGTTATGTAAAACAGTGGAGAAGGGAAG
>CAYFOO010000062.1:0-7768 GCA_964344775.1 uncultured Candidatus Peribacteria bacterium | reverse complement strand
CCCCTCAATCTTACATCAAACTAATTCATGTTGCCCCAAATTTTTTGAATATCCGTACTTTTTTAATAATTTTAGTGATTTTTGAATTGAAAGTTTTTATTTGATTTCAAGCTTCTGAACTTCTTCAGAAAAATTCTGGAAATGTTCCTCATGTGTAGTAGTGAAAAACACCTGTGAATCTTCACAGATTTGCTCCAGGCACTCCTGTCTTTTGTCATCCAACTCAGAGAAAACATCGTCCAGAAGTAGAATAGGAAATTGGTTTAATTTTTGTTGTAAATATTTCTTTTTGGCCGAGAGCAGAGCAAGGAGAATAGAACGAATTTCTCCTCGGCTGGCAGAACTGAGGAGTGGCTTCTCCCGCAAAGAAAAAACAAAATCATCACGATGTGGACCAAGGAGAGTTTTTTTTGCGGCAAGTTCTCGTTCTTTATTTTCTTTAAAGAATTTCAAGATTCCTGTTGTAGTGGGATCAAAATTTTCAGAAGTTTCCAGCGACATTTTTAGAGAATCTGTGGATCCTGATATTTTTTCGGATTCTTCCTGAAGGAGAGGGTTGAGTTCTTTTAGTAATTTTATTCGCTCATCCCAGATGAGGGGAATGGTTTCTGCGAGAATTTGGTTCCAGGGGGAGATTTGGGCTTCAATGGTTTTGTTTGAGTCATTTTCCACCCCCTCTTTCATATCTTTTCCATAATATCTCCCCTTCATAAGGGGAGAAGAAAAAACAGAATGGGGAGAAGATTTAAGGATTGTGTTTTTTTGTTTCCGAGCACGATTTGCACGCATAAGGTTGTCTCGGAAATTGGGGGAAATTTGAGCCAAAAAACGGTCAAAATATTTTTGTCGATTTGTTTTAGTTCCCGAAAAGAGTTCCAAGTGTTCCGGGGCAAAAAGAAGAGAGGGGAGATAACCAAAATATTTTTTAAAGGGGAGTTTCTTTTCGTTTTTTTCAAAACTTCGAGAGCGAGGTTGTATTTGCACTTTGAAAATGTTTTTAGATTCAGTACTTGCCTGGATTAGAGCAGATTTTTTCCCCTCTAGGATGAGGTCAGCGGCAGTTTTTTCTCGCCAACTTTTTCCTACGCTGAGGATAGAAATTGCCTCTAAGATATTGGTTTTTCCTTTTCCATTTTTACCAAAAAAAACCACCTTTTTTTCAAAGTCAAAATGGCGTTCGGGATAGTTTCGGAAATCAAAAAGTGAAAGTTTAGTAATCATTTTTCATATCAAAAAACGAGGCAAAAGATACCTCACTTTTTGTAATTTTTATAGTTTTAAAAATTGGCCTACGGATTAATGTCTGATCGCAGCCAAACTTGCCCAGCGGCAGGAGTTCCTGGATCACTTGCTCGCACTTCATGTACCAGTCCTCCAGCAGCTTTGATCACCCCATTGTCTACTTCTAGAGTAGCAGAAGCTGGAGTACTGGCCGTTCCTACTCCGACTCGATTATTTGTAGTGTCGAGTTTAAGCAATGATCCGAGCTCTCCACCAGCAGATTGTCCAGCTGGAGGGTTTGGCCAGGAGATAGCGAGAGCAGTTCCTATCATAATAGCCGTTCCCAAAGCGAATGCTACAGCTTGTTTTTTCATTTTTTGTTAAAAGATTAAAAATTAACAAAACTTACAACCAGAACTATACCTTTTGTTTTTAAAAAAGAAAAAGTTTTTTCTTTTATTTTCGGTTGCGTTTAGAGTTAAATAATTTTATTTGGATACTTTGTTTTTTGATTAGTATAAAAGAACCATAAAAAATTAATTTTTCCTTATAAAACCAGGAATAGAGGTTGATATTTTTTTGGCATTTGTATATAGGTTTTTCGCACGATTTAAAACAAATTTGAAAATGAGTAGTTTTTCTCGAGAGATAAAAGACTTTTTGATTGTTGCTATCATCCTTGTGCTAGGGGGATGGGGATTTCTCAAATGGCAGGAGATTGCTCCAGCCAAGACGGATGATCAAATGAAGGAAGAAAGAAAAGGGGAGCAAAAAATTGTCTGCAAGGTGGATAAGGAATTAAAGGATTTTGTGAAATGCAGTAAAAATGGAGATTTGATTCAGTTTTATCTCGATCGGGCAAGGTCTCAAAAATTTTTTGAGATCGAAACACAGAAGTTATTGGATGAATGTGAGAATAGGGAATGTAAAAATTTCCACATAGGAGAAGATCTGAAAAATTTTGCAGTTGAGCCAGGGATCAACACCATTTCTGTTTTTATTCCCAACCTCCTTTCAGGAGAAGATTTGCAGAAATTGATTGCTGATGTTTTTGCAAAAAACACCCCTCAAGTAGGGGATGAAATAAAGATTCATTTCCTATCTGTTCCAGATGAAGTTTTTGTAGCAGAGTATGCTTTTTTTGATATTCGATCAGATATCATAAATTTCCGTCGGAACAAAAATAAGGTCATTCGGATTTTTGCTTCTCCAAAGAAAGAGAAAAAAGAAAAGGATTTTTCATTTAAAGAGAAGGAACTTTTTTATTCTCCGAGCGATTTTGAAACAAAACTACAAGCATTTTTAGCTGAAAAAAGTGGTGTTTCTGAAGAAGCCGTATCCGTTTCAAATATTTTTTATGAGGTAACTCGGGTGGTACCAAGCGAGGGAAGAAAACAAACGGCTCTTTTCTTTCTCGATGATTCTATTAGTTTTCCAAAGGCACGATATTATGAGTTAAATGCTGAGGATTACGACAAATTTTACGCAAATCAAAGGTATTACAATCGAAAAGCAGAACAAGAAAATGCTGCTTGTGAAGCTCAAAATGAAGAAGGCTGTGAAATAAAACTCCTCTGGACTGAATCTTTTGCCAATTATTACATCCGACGAACGAGAGACCAATTGATTGATTCTGTCGAACTTAGAGTTTCTTATTCTCCAAATAATTTTGATCTGATGTTTCTTTATGCTCTTCCAGAAGAAAGGTCTTCTTTTCAGGTTGAAAAAGAAACAATCATTCGTGAGTTAGAGGATCTTTTAAAAGAAAAAATAATTGAGGCCCCTGAAAAATGAATTATACTTCGTTGACAGCACCAAAATTCATTCGCCGTACCGGCAAGGTACGCCTCATTAGAATTTTGTCTTGTCGCCTCGTCTAATAACATTTTTGAGGAGCTCAAAGATAGGGTTATTTTTCCAAATTTAACAAAAAAATATGAATTATCTAATTTTACTCGCAATCGTTGGTGGAGGATGGGTTGCATTTAAGCTTTTCTTCAAAAACTATTCTTTTTTCTATGGGTTCATTCATGGGAAACAATATCTCTCAGTGCACGGAAGATATTTGTGGTCTGGTATCAAAGGAGACGATTATCTAACCAAGCTCAAAAATTTTACCGAAAAAGTATGTGAGGGAACTTTGACCGAAAAGATAAAATTTTTGGATACTCGGATTGTGACACTTCAGGGAGAAAGAAGGGTGCTCGAAGAAGAACGGCAAGAATTGGAAAAGAAGCTGGAACAGTTAGATGCCATTTTTTTGAACTCTTGTTCTCGTTTTACTACGATTTGGGAACAAATCTTGGGTTCTCATGGAGATGAACAAAAAAAGCTTGTTTCTGATATCCAAGAATTGGGAAATATAAAACTGGCCAAGAAACAAATAGAACCCCTGGTAAACGGTTTAGAAGCAGAGTTAAGAGAAAGAGAGAAGCATCTAAACAAACGTCTCCAGGAAATTGAAGCTAAGATTGAAGCATTTGAAAAAGAAATTATTCCCCTTCAAAAACAAAATGCCGAGACTCGTGGGCGGAAAACAGAGGGTTTCAATAAATTTACTTGGTCACAGTTGAAAGGAGCCTGGGCAGATCTTTCTAAATCGGTCGTGGCACTTCAGGTTAGTATTTTGAAATATTTCATGCTGATCATTGTTACGGCCCTTTTGATGGTGGATTTTATTGTTCCTTTTCAGTACTTCCGGGAATACTGGAGTGATCGGATCGATTTACAAATTTTTTCTGGTTTTGGACTTTCATTCACTCATCATCATCTTTCTGTAGTGATCGCTATTGTTATCGTATTGGCAATTTTAATCTTTCTCGAGATGCTTTTTGAGGACTTTTGGACTAAAGAAAATAAAGAAAAATCCTCTGTGCACCGAATTTCTTTTCAGCTGTTTTCTATCGTCAATGTGGCCTGTGTGTTATCGGCTTTTTATTTTTGGTATCAATTTCGTCAGAATTACATGGATATCGATAAAATGCTACTTGCTCTCACGATTCCTATTGCGACAGCAGCGGCTTTGATTATCAAGCGTCTACGCCAGGGAGAAGGATTTCACTTTCTTTTTGAGCCCTTTAAAACCATTTATTATTTATTGTCGTTCCCGGCAATTGCGATTATTCACGTTTTTCTTTTTTTCCGGCAATTCCATTTTTCCATTTCGAACTTTTCCGAGATTCGCCAACGAAACAAGACCATCAGGGCGTATAAGAAAGAGATCGATCGTTTGAACGATCAAAAAGCTACTATTATTTCAGGATTTGAAAGTTTTAAATCTGAACAGGACAAAGAGGTCAAAAAAGTGCTAGGGCTTGAGATGAAGATCTTTTCTCTGGAAAAAATGCTCGAAGAAAAACTAGATGGACTTTTAGGCAATTTTTCAAAATTTGAAAAAATCTTTCAAAAAGAGATCAAAAAGGTGCGGGAAGAAATGGAAAAAGAACGGAAAATGTATGCTCATCAGCTCAAAACTTTTCCACGAGAGATAAAAAAGATCACGAAGGCTATTAACAAAAGTCAGAAGGAAAAAGAATCTCTCAGAGAAGGAATTGAATTTGCGGTACAGAGGTTTGAAGTAACGAATTAGTAGTTGGTATATCGTATTTGGTATATGGGGTGAATAGAATGTTGTTTTTTGGTACATAATTTAAAACGCTCCTATATACCATATACCATCTACTACATACTGTTTTTAGCCCTATAATATTTACAAAAAGATTCTTTTGACAAATACATTTTTCTTCATACACTCTCCATCACTTAATGTAATAATGAAGTAATGAGTAATGATTAATATTTTTAATCTTGCAAAGCAAAAAAAATTATTCTTTACATTATTCATTGTTCATTAATCCTTAATCATTAAAAAGGATGGCTCGAGCAACTAAGAAACGTGCATTTTTCGCTCTTTTTTGTACCGCTTGTCAGGAAGAACATGGCAAGAGGCACGAGAACTATACTGTTTTAATCAACACTACGAATACCAATCCCAAGGAGTTTGAGCTTCGGAAATTTTGTCCTCATCATCGCGGGCATGCAGTTCACAAGACAAAGCAGATTTCTAGAGCACAGAATAAGTAAGTGGGAAGTTGAAAGTTGTAGGTTGTAAGTACGTTAGAATCCAAAACCAGCTCCCTACAACCTATCACCTACCACTTACAACCTTCAAATTAATAGTTAAATCACCATGGCCACCACCTATAACCTTTCTGTTCAAAAACGAGAAATGTCTAAGCAATCGGCAAGGGAATGCCGGGGGCAATCTCGAGTTCCAGCGGTTCTCTATGGTTATGATGTGGAGCCTGCTTCGATTTCTGTAGATAACTCTGATTTACTCCGGACCTATCGAAAAGCCGGAAAATCTGCACTTTTGGACTTAGATTTGGACGGAAAAAAAGTAAAAGTTCTAATTTATGATATTCAGTGGCATCCCGTAAAAACGGAAATGCAGCACGTGGATTTCTTTGCGGTAAATTTGAAAAAAGCCACAACGGTAGAAGTACCATTGGTGTACGAAGGAGAACCGCCAGCAGTGAAGAATCTGGGAGGAATATTCATGAAAGATCACGAAACTATTGCCATCCGTTGTTTGCCGACAGAGATTCCACATGAGATTACCGTTGATATTTCCGGATTAGAGGAACTTCATGATCACATCACAGTAGCCGCTTTGAATTTGGATACAGAAAAATACGAGGTTATGGGATTAGACGAAGAAACAGTCCTTTGTTCTGTGACCGGAAGAACGGAAGAAGAGGAACCAGAGGTAGCCGAAGGTGAGGAAGGTGCAGAAGGAGGAGCTGGTGAAGGGGAAGGCGATGGAGATGGAGATGGAGATGGAGATGGAGATGGAGAAGCTTCAGCCTCCGCCGAGGCTTCGGCTGATAAATCAGAGGACAAGGAAGAAAAGGCTTCAGAATAATTTTAAAAGCATTTCACAATGCTCGTTTGTTTCAATGGAAAATTCGGAGAAGAAAAAGATTTTTCTTCGGTTATTTCGCCATTTTCTGATTCGGTACAATTTGGACAAGCGGTGTTTGAAACCCTGCGGACGTATTATGGGGATCAGGTTTTTGCCGTAGAGGCTCATTTGGATCGGTTGTTTCAGTCTGCGGAGATTTTGAAGTTGGACCTTGGGAATTTGATACAATCCCAAGACCCCCCTCACTCCCCCCTTGGAAAGGGGGGAAGCAATTACCTAAGAGATGTGATAAAATCCCATCTCAAGGAGTTGGTAGAAAAAAATAAAATTTCGGGAAAAGATTTGCGGATAAAAATTTTTTTGGCAGAGGATTTTTTCTGGATTCGTTCACAGGTTCCAGAAGAAATGTCGGATGAATTTTATCAGCAGGGAGTAGTGATAAATGACACTATTTTTGAACGGACTTTTCCTCGGGCAAAGTGGATCAATCCGGCTTATCCTTATTTTCAAAAGGTTCGTCCAGAAGGCATTTTTGAGACGATTTGTTTTTCAGAAAAAGGACGATTGAGAGAAGGAACAATTACGAATGTTTTTGCGGTTTTTGGAAACACAATTATAACGCCTCAAAAAAATATTCTTCTTGGTGTGACACGACAAAAAGTTTTGGAAACAGCAGGAAGGCTTGGTTATCATGTGGCGAAGAGAGAGATTTTTAAGAAAAAATTATTAGAAGCGGATGAAATTTTTCTTACGTGCACGAGCAAAGAGGTTATTCCGGTGTGGAAATGGGGGGAGTGGGAGAATGATGATTTTGAGGTGGCGTTAATGCTGAAGAAACATTTTCCAAGAATATAAGGTGCTTTTTTTATAGCTAAAGTTATACTGATCTTGTAAATGTCTAAAAAAGGAAAAATCGTTTTCATTTCTGGGCCAAGTGGCGTAGGAAAAGGGACCTTGATCGATGCACTTCGGTCAAAATATCCTGAATTTTTCTTTCCGCCGAGTTGTACTACTCGAGATCCTCGTCCAGGGGAGGTGGAGGGGAAGACTTATTACTTCATTTCTCGAGCAGAATTTGAAAAAAAGATTGAAGCAGGAGAATTCCTAGAGCATGCGGAAGTTCATGGAGGAAATCTTTATGGGACCCTTAAAAAACCACTTTTGGATGGAGTAGAAAATGGAAAAGTGATAATTCGAGAATTTGATGTGCAGGGGTTTGCCCAAGCCAGAAAAGAATTACCCCGGGATTATTACACGTCAATTTTTCTGCAGCCAGCCGAGTCAGTAGAGGATCTGATAGATCGGATTCGGAAGCGAGCCCCTATTTCTGATGAAGAAGTAGAAAAGCGAGTAGAATCTATGAAAAAAGAATTGGAATATGCGAAATATTATGATCACACGATTATTTCTGTAGAAGGGGAGATTGAGAAATTGGTGGCAGATGCGGAGGAGGTTATTTTTGGGAAAACAAATTAGTAGATGGTATGTAGTATTTGGTATATGGGGTGAATAAAATGTAATTTTTTAGTACATAATTAAAACCATCCCTATATACCATATACCAGCTACTATACTAAACCGCCTTTGAAATTTGTATAAATTGATATAAACTTTGGTTAGTAT
>CAYFOO010000061.1:0-7816 GCA_964344775.1 uncultured Candidatus Peribacteria bacterium | reverse complement strand
ACACATCATAAATATTTAGAACAAGTTTTTTGTTCGGGGGTGTGAGAAGTTACCTAAAATGTTATCGCGAAGGAGAAGATTTTTTTGTATTTACCGCTCACAACAAATATGAATTTGGAAGGGACAATTATTACCGAAAAAGATCTACAAAAAGGGAATTTAAAAGCAAAATCAGTGGTTATCATTACAAAAATAGGAATTTTACACAGAGATTTAATCGTTAGAAAAATTGGAACACTGAAAGAACCTTGTTTTCAAAAAATTTTAAAAAATGTATGTAAAAGTATTGGATGTGATAAAATACTCTGTGATTAATTATATTTTGATTGATGGTTCTTAAAACTATTGAAATTCTGGACGTTCCAATCCACACTGTCACGCAGGATGAGGCAGTGAAAGAATTTTTGCGGTATTGTGACGATAGTACTCAAACCCCTCCCAACCGCCCCTTATCAAGGGGAGGAGTAAAAACGGCCACCCCAAACGCAGAGATCCTCCTCGAAGCACATAAAAATCCAGAATTGAAGAAATACCTCCAACAGTGCGAACTAAATCTAGCCGATTCGGTTAGCCTGCTCTGGGCTGGAGCAGTGGTGGAAAATGGTTGGTCCAATATGCGGGCCATTGCCGAACTTCTGTTTTTACCTTTTCGGAAATCAAGTTGGACAGCATTCCCAGAAACAGTGAGCGGTTCTGATTTTTTCTTGGAAATCTGCAAAACCCTCAACGAAAAACGAAGTCACCGGATCTTTTTGCTTGGAGGCGAAAAAAACGTAGCCCAAAAAGCCAAACTTAACCTCCTCAAACAGTATCAAAATCTAGAAATCGTCGGTGCTACCGATGGTTCTCCACTAGAAAAAGATGATGCCGAGATGGTGGCGGAAATTAACAAAACCAAACCAGACATCCTTTTCCTCGCCTACGGCTGTCCGAAGCAGGAACTCTGGATCGCTCGAAATCTGAAGAAATGCCCCACGGTCAAAGTGGCCATGGGCGTAGGCGGCACCTTCGACTTCGTGGCGGGGAAGATAAAACGTGCTCCAAAATTTCTCCAAAAATTGGGTCTGGAATGGCTGTGGCGATTAATCCTTCAGCCCAGCAGAATTGGTCGAATCCTTCGAGCCGTCTTCATTTTTCCCTACATCTTCCTGAAAAACAGGAAAAAATAACTCTTCCCTCGTTCCTATTCACTATTTCCTGAGTTTTTAACTTGTTTTTAACTCAAGGATCTGATATAATACTCAGATTTGTTTTTAAATTATTTCTTAACTCAATTAAAAAATGGCAAAACAAACCGAACCGGCTCCCTCTCCATGGTACCAATCAACTGGCCTCAAGATGGCCGTAGCTTTCGTGATTGGAGTAGCCCTTGGAGGATTTTCTACTAATTACTTGGGACTTAGTTCCGAGAAAGAAGCTTTTCGTGCAAGTGCACCAAAATTCAATGTTTTGGAACAACAAACCAAATCAATGGATACCAAAATGGATCAAATGATGCAAGAAATCATGGGATTCACAAATTCTATCGTAGAAGAAACCAATAAGTCTACAGAAGAAATTGTGCAAACTCAATTTGATTCAGTTTTTAGTCAAATAAATAGCATCTTCGATATGATCTCCAGAATCGAGGCAGAAGTAATTCCTACTATCGAATTAGAAATTCCTGAATTGGATGAAAACTTTATGGATGGAGAATTTGATCATGAAACTGATCATGAAGAAGAACATGCAGATGAACATGGAGAAGACAAAACTCATGAAGAAGAAGCTACACATGAAGAAGGTGAAGAAAATGAGGAAGAAGCTACAGAAGAAGACGTAGTGGAAGAAGAGGAAGTAGCGGAAGAACCTGTAGTAGAAAATCCAGTGCAAGAAGAAACTACAGAAGACGTGGCTGAAGACACGGAAGAAGTTGTAGAAGAAGAAGCTCCAGTGGTAGAAGAAACTACTGAGGAATCTCCTGTAGTAGAAGAAACTCCAGTAGACGAGCCAGTAACAGAAGAAGTACCTGCAGAAGAAGCTCCCACTGAAGAAACTACTGAAGAACGGTACCCAGTAGCTCAAGAAGAAGTAACTGAACAACCAGAACTCACTGAATCACAACAGGACGCTCTGCTCAAAAGCATGAAGAAAAAACTCATCGAATCAGCTCAATAAAATAAAAAATAAGGTAAAAATAAGAAAAGCGACCTTTTGGTCGCTTTTTTTTATAAAAAATCCCGACGGGAGCCGAAGCTCCCACCGGATAGCCGCGTTTTAATCGAAAGGATTTTTTGTTTGTTTTTACCTTCCAAGCTCATCAAGGTGCCATTGGAAAGCACGATTGCGTACGTCTCCAGGACTGCCCGGAAGCGTCACCGTGGCTTCGCCACGATGGATGGATAACCTATCATCAAACGACAGGCCTCCACTCCTTCCTGCCTCCCAGGTCAAGGCTCGCCGTTGCCTTGCGTTGAGATTCCCGCTGTTGATGGTCATGTTCACTTGGGCATCTCCATGACGTCCCCACGGGTCAGGGATGGAATCGTCCCAAGCCCCAGCAGGAGAAGATAATAGAACGGTGAAGCCTAACAAAAGGCTAACAACAGCCATTTTCATAGCCAAATCCTCCAGGTTACAGTGAAAGTCAGAGCGGCTTAGAGGCTTTTCCCCATCGTGACATGATCACGCGAGAAAAAACACCCAAGGACCCTGACTCGTGATATCAAAGAGCACTTAAATACTAATTATTTTTACATTTTTGTCAATCCACACAAAAACCTCTCTTACAGGAACAAAAACTAAAATTATTTATTATTTTGTAAGAAAAAAGCACTCGATGACCATTGAATTTGTATAAGCTAAGCGTTTTTAGTACTCAATGACTATGAAATTCGCTTAAGCTAAGCAATTTTTGCACTAAAGAAGTGGAAAAGTCTCATGTGTTAAGCGATTTCGGTGCAAAACGAGTGCAAAAGTCTTATAAGCTAAGCGTTTTTAGTACAAAGTAAGTGCAAAATCCTTATAACGATTACTGATTATATATCAAAATAGTATATTTTTATTACTCCAACCAAGCATTTTACACAACCTCAATACAAAAATCTTACCTTCGCCAAGGATTGTATATCAAAAATGTACTATTCCACCTTATTAAACTACTGATTTTTTTCTCGCATTCCGCAGAGCTCTCCGAATTAATCCGAAGCTGGCAAATCAAAAGGAAGAATTTCTACACGGCAAACCTGGCCCCCTTCATCAAAATCAATAATACAATTTCCACGAGAGTCACTTTCAATGACTTTATTATCATTGACTTTTACCACCACAATCCCCGTTTCTTGATTCACAGAAACTTTCGGTCTGGAAGCAGTTTTTAGCATTTTAGTAATTAATTAAGGTATTTTTTAATTTTAGAGGATTTGTAGACAGTGATGAGTTTGAAGGAATTATTTTCTTCCTTGCCTATCAGAATATAAACATATTTTTCTTTCCGTCTTTTTATTATCATAATTCCCTCTTGCTGATCAATTTTATCTGGATTTTTTGAGCAAAAAACAACCTCTTTCTCTGTAATTCCCCGATCTTTCATCTGCTTTTTTGCGTGTTTTGTGTATAAAATTGCTTTCATTAAACATTCTTACTTTTAGTTTAATACTTTTTTAAAAGCCTTGGCAAATATTTCTTGTTTGTAAAAAATCTACACGGACCTTTTCCTCGCATTCCGCAGGGCCTTCCGAACCAACCCGAAGACAACCACCAGGATCGGAACCAAGAGAATATTCCCCCAGCGAATCATATTTTTCTGTCCCTCAGTGAGATCAATGATTGGTCGATCCGTCACCCCCTTCGATCGGATAGAGATCAGCTCATCCCCCAGCGTCAAACCATCTACGATATTGAGAAAAAAAGTCAGATTGCTCGGAAATTGATCCACAAAATCAGTAGAAATAAAGTCCGCATCTCCGATCACCACTACTTTCCCCTCTCCTTCTCGATGAGCCATCACCACGAGTGGAAGCGGGGTCTTTTCTCTTCGAGTAATCCCAAATTTTTGCTGTGGATTCAGATCAATTGGTCGTTCTTGATATTCTTTTCGAGTTTTTGGAACTTCTTCTCCTGCCTCATTGACCTCCACTTCCCCTTCTACCGGTACTTCCACTTCGACCAAAGTCTTGGCCAACGCAAAGCGAGGAGAGGTACTGGCCAAAATAGTTGTATTTACTCCTTCTTTTGTTGTCGTTTTCAAAGGACTTACCCATGGCAAAACGAAGGACTCTAGCTGTGAAGTGATCGCATTATTTTTGCTCAGATTGATCGCTTTCACCCAAAAAGGATACGGTAAGGTGAAACTAAAAAATGAGCCTTGAGAAAAAGCAGCATGTGCGTGAGAAGCATCTTTCACGAGAGCCAAATCTACAGAGATCCCCCACCCATCCAAGAGATTGGCAAAATTTTCTTCGATTTTTTCGGGTGACATCCGCTGATCTACATCAATCTGATCGATGAGAAGGATCGCATTTCCTCCTGCTGCTACGAAACTTTGGATCGCATCAGCTTCCTTGTCAGAGAGGGCAGTTTTTGGCCCTCCCACCACCAGTGTATCGATCGTATCGAGCACTCCCTCTTCATCGAGAGAGACCGGCACCACGGTGTAATTTTTTGAAAGTGGTTTAGTTAGGCCATAATCCTTTCGCAATATTGGCCCGGAAAACATATCCTGCTGTGTGGTGGGAGAAAGCTCGTGTTCCCCATGTCCAGTAAGGAATCCGATTGTTTTTTCTTCGAGTGAACTTACTTTTTTTAGTGCTGCGGTGAAGTCATATTCGAAGTTGCTAAAGTTTTGGAGCACCGGTATAGACTCATGTTTTACAAATCGATCCAGAGCTGATAAAGGATTGGCCTCATCAATCTCTGATTCATCTTTTTCTTTGGCTACAGCCACACCCAGGTAGGATTTGACGGTTTGTCGTTGGTCTTTTTTGAATACCTGCAGCTGTACCGGCGGAACTCCGAGAAAAGTCGCCATCATCTCCGCATTTTTGTCTTTGATCGGATCGATGTACTCGATTTTTAGTCTGCCATCGGCTAGAGCTTCGTATTCTTCGAGATAATCCTGCAGATCTTGCTTGAGTTTGGTCACTTGAGAAGGCAAATTCTCAGACACAAACGCTTTTACCACCAATTCTTCTGGAATGGAGTTAGCAATCGATTTTGAACTCTCAGAAAGGGTATAAACCGATCCTTCCGTGAGGTCGATCCGGGTAAAAAACTGGGAAGAAAGCAGATTAATCCCAACGATGACAACGAAAGCGATGAGGACATTTAGAGAACGAAGCATTTTTGTAATGAGTAATGAATAATTATTTAATGATTAATATTTTTTATTTTCTAAGTTCTAAGCTCTAAAAACTAAGAACTATTTCTACGTTCGGTTTTTCAAAACCTGAATATTGAGGAGTAAAAAGAAGAAAATAAAAGAGCCGTAATAAATCACATCTCGAGAATCAATCACCCCTCGAGCAATGGAATTGTAGTGTGATCCCAGGCCGAGAAATTCAAAAAGCGAAGCAAATCCATCTGGGACCAAAAGGGTTATAATCGGCTCTCCCAGGATGAAAAAGAGGAAAGAAACCGTCACAGAAATAATAAAAGCTACAATCTGGTTATTGGTCAGGGAGCTGACAAAAAGTCCCAATGTCACATACGCCATCCCGAGAAAAAGAGCCCCGATGTAGGCCGCAATCGTCACCCCCCAGTCCAGATTCCCGATAAAATCCAAGGTGATGGGCACCGGAAGAGTGAGTCCCAAAGCAATAATCAGAAAAATAAAACTCGCGAGAGCCTTCGAAACCACTACTTGTACGAGTGAAGCCGAAGAAGTAAGGAGTGTCTCGATCGTCCCCTGACGGAATTCCTCCGCCCACAGACGCATGGTCAATGCTGGGATGAGAAAGAGAAAAACCCAGGGCAAAAGCCCAAAAAATCCCCGCATATCTGTCTGGCCAAAGAGAAAAAACGTTCGAAAGAAAAACCAACTAGAAAATCCCAGAAAAACGATAAGAAATATGTAGGCAATCGGAGAATTGAAGTAAATCCGAAGTTCTTTTTGTACGAGAGCGGTAAGTTTATTCATGGTTAAAAAAGTTAAAAGTTATTAGAGCTTAGTTGGTAGAACTGAGATTTTGAATGAATTTAGTAATCATTCTTAATATTTCTTGAATATCTTCTTGTAGTTTCTCAGATTTTTCCGGTTCCATATATTTTAAACCTTCTGAAATCAATATTTGAGTTTCTAGTTCATTAGCAGAACTTTTAGCAATGCTTAAAAAATAAGCAAAATCTTTTTTTGTATTCCTTCCTGCTCCCTCAGCAATATTACTAGGAATTGAGACAGCACTTCTTCTCATTTGGCTAGTTAGTCCAAAATTTTCTTCTTTTGGAAAATCTTTTGTCACTTCATACACTTCCAGCGATAATTGAAAAGATTTTTCCCAAATTTGTAATTTTTGATAATTAGATTTCATTTTTTTAAAAAACTAAGCTCTAAGTTCTACCATCTACCAACTATTTTGTAAGTTCCTGAAATACATCTTCCATCCGTTGTTTTTCCGTGATCATTTCTAACAACTCAAGCTCCGCTCGAATAATCTCTCGAGCGATGTCAGCTCGACGATCTTCTGAGGTATGAGCGGTGAAAATGATGACTTCTGCGTGCGGTGTGTTTTCCTTTTGGAGATTTTCCAAATTTGGCACTTTTTCAATAGTTTTTTGAGCAGAAACCGGGCATCCACGAACCGTGATCCGAGTCATATGAGAAGAAGACTTTCCTCGCATGAGTGATTCTGGAGTTCCTTCTGCTACCACTTCCCCCTGATTGATCACTACTACTCGATCAGCGATCGCTTCTACCTCCTGCATGATGTGGGTCGAGAGGATGATCGTTTTTTCTTTTCTCATGGATTCGATGAAGCTTCGGATGTCAACTATCTGATTGGGATCGAGTCCTGTCGTCGGCTCATCGAGAATCAAAATCTCTGGATCATGAATCAGTGCCTGAGCCAATCCCACTCGCTGTTTGTATCCTTTTGAGAGTTCTGAAATATTAAAATAAAGCTTCTCCTCAAGTCCACAAGCACCTACCACTCGACAGATTGCTTTTTCTTTTTGATCTTTTGGTACGCCATGCACGGTCGCAGAGAAGTCTAAATGCTCATACACGTTGAGATCTGGATACAGTGGTGCATTCTCCGGTAGGTATCCAATTCGATTTTGAATTTGCAAAGCGGATTCTTCGTTCAAAGTCTCTCCATCAATCTCTACTTTTCCTCCATCCGCCGGCAAAAATCCAGTCATGATCTTCATTGTAGTTGTTTTTCCAGCACCGTTTGGTCCGAGAAGGGCCAATATTTCTCCTTTGTTCACGGTGAAATTAATACTTTTCAACGCTTGGAATGCGTCATACGATTTTTGAAGATTTTTGACGTTTATCATGGGAATGAAACTTAAGAAAAAGTGCTCCTGAAGACAAATAATTGCTTATCTGAAGAAAGAAGAATGAGCTAATTCAGAAAATCAGCGAACGTGATTTTAGGGTGACATTTTTTTTTGGCAAGTGTTTTTTGGAGGGGAAATAGTTGCTTTTTTGTTATATTTATGGTATAATTATAAGATTTATTTATTTAAAAATGCAAAAAAATACAAATTTAGCTGCAAAAAGTCCTGAAACTAATTTTTTGTCAACGCAAATATTAAGTCCTACAGACTTAAAAATTCAAGGATTATTATACTAAACCGCCTTTGAAATTTGTATAAATTGATATAAACTTTGGTTAGT
>CAYFOO010000060.1:0-7960 GCA_964344775.1 uncultured Candidatus Peribacteria bacterium | reverse complement strand
GCACAACTCACGTTGATTCCCTATCACCTGCTGAAAAAACTGGGGTCTTTTTAGTATTTTTGTGTTGACAAAATTTGAATTATAAATATAGTAAATATCCACCGGTGAAAACCGGTGGCATTATACGGGGAACCCCTCAAAGGGGTTAAATGGTCCTAATTCCAATAAAGGTCTAACTGCGGACCATCAATGTATTTATCGTGTTTCCATTGTTCCTTCACATACTTTTTTATCATTTCTTCATCTATTCCTACTGTGCTTACAAAGAATCCTCTACTCCAAAATGCTTTTTGGGTTAATGGTTTCCTTCTTCCTTTTTCTAGATGTATCCGGATGGCACTTTTTCCTTTTAAGTATCCCATCATTGCTGATACACTGTGCTTTGGTGGTATTCTTAACACCATGTGGATGTGGTCGGGACAAGCATTTCCTTCGACCACCTCCACCTCCTTATAACTTGCTAATTCTCGTATTATTTCTCCTACTCGTTGTCTTGTGTCTTCATACAATACTTTCTTGCGATATTTTGGGACGATTACTACATGATACGTACAGTTCCACACTACGTGACTTTGTTTTTTAGGGGTATTCATTTTTGTGGTGATTATGAAGTATTATTAATAACCCCTTTGGACGTTCCCCTCCTCACATCCTACCCTACTCACCACGATTTCGGTATAACCGTTGCGTTTCCACCGGCATAGCCGGTGGTTTATGATTTTTTAATTAACTCGAGCAAATGCACCACAAACTATGAATGAAAAATTAGCAAAACGCATAGAAGAAGATGGACCCAAATCAGACGCTTTATTTTTTGTAGCGTACAAAGGCAAAAAAGCAGAAGAAATTGTGAAAAATTGGTAAAAATTAAAAACTTTGCCAGAGCAGGGTGTTTCTACCTTAATCCTGATGTTTTTTCATTCCTCACACCAATCTTTTATTTTCGTTCCTCCATCATACCTCACCGCATACCCCCTCTCAATCAAATCAACACTCAAATCTATCTCACCATCTGCCACCACCCTCGCCACCAACCGAAAATACTTCCCCCGTTGAATATCCACCAACTCGATCTTCTTCGCCTTCTCCAAAATTCCCCGCACATAGTCCCGCACCTCCACCGCCAACTTTTTTTCGGCGACACACTTCCCCTTCATCTCCGGCGTATCAATTCCCTCCAGACGAACTGATATTTTGTCCCCAATCACCGGATGCACTCCAGGAATGTTGAAAGTACAAGTATCTCCATCATAACAACGAACGTATTCAGCCGAGAGAGTGCCATAAGTTTGCGGTTCTTTCGCCTCCAAGTAGATCCCCCCCGCCACACTTCCAATCCCCACCACAGCAGCAGCTAATATTCCTTTGTTTCTCATTGCCCCGAACGTAGTGCAAAAGTGCATTTATGTCAAAAAAGCGAAATGCTCTGCATTCCGCCTTTTTGCAAAACAAAAAGCGTCTCAATTATTTCCCTCCAAAAATATCTTTGTAGACATTCGGAGCCACCTCTCGAAGCCGAGCCTTCAAAATCCGAGCCGAACTCAACATTTTTTTAGCCTTGTCCTCGCTCTTCTGCGCAAAACGAACCCAAAGCTTGTCGATCTGCTCTAGAAATTTGTCCTCCTGTGCCTCCACCTTTTTGTGTGCCTTCAGCAAAGCCCCACATTGTGAAGCACTCAGAATCCCCGGAATCTTCTTCGCAATCTCCGGATACT
The DNA here is from genome assembly GCA_964344775.1 of uncultured Candidatus Peribacteria bacterium. Taxonomy (GTDB): domain Bacteria; phylum Patescibacteriota; class Gracilibacteria; order UBA4473; family UBA4473; genus CAYFMH01. Next base: position 6,245 of record CAYFOO010000060.1, on the reverse strand, counting down.
TAGTCTTAAGTGCAATGATTTGCACCGCAGCCTTCTCCACATGCCGCCATTTTTGATTTACCGTCTTTTTCATTTGAAATAAATTAAAAAGTAAGACGTATTATAGCAGAGAAAGTCGAAAAATACAAGATAAATATAACGCCCCTTTCCTCTCCCTTTATTCTCCCCTGCGCTTCTGCTCCCCTGACAAGGGGAGATACATGTTTAAAGTCTGGGATGAGGGGTTTTGCGTTGGGGAGATACTAGGGAAAAGATTTTTAAAAGGGGTTTTGCACTGGGAGAACTAAAGAGGGATTTGAAACCAACAGTAGTGCAGTAATTTTCGTTTGTGCTTCTTCATTGATCATCAAATCTCCCCTCAGTCCCCTCTATTCCTCTCTCTTTTTCAAAAACCTTGATCTCATCACCTCAAGACTTTCAAAAAAACGCTCGTTTCTTGGCTTATCCAAGCCATCGAAAAAAAACACTTTCCCAAACCGATTTTTCACTTCCCCAAGCATCATGAGAAGTCTCCCGAAGTGATTTCCATATTCGCACAACCGGAAAACATACGATAAAGACTATCTCCAACAGTTCGCCCAACTGATTTTAATATCCGCAGAACTAAAAAATGGGTTATCAACCAGCCCCAAACACTTCCACCAAGTGTTTTTTATGCTCGGCGAACATAAAAGCGAGATAAAAAAAACAGTAGCATAGTCATTCCGGCTCGCCCGGAATCCCATCAGTTGTGCAAATATAACCAGATCCCGAACAAGTCGGGATGACAAAGAGGTATAATTTTGAGCTTTAAGTTTTAACCTTTAACTTTCCCTTCACGCCATTTCATAGCGAGCTCTGGCTCCCACATCGCCGCGGTAGCCGACATCACAATATCCGCCCCACCAGCTAAACGCTGGTCAAAATCATCTGGCGTCATCATCCCTCCTACACCACAAATGATAAAATCAAATTTGTTCTTTTTTCGAATCTCCGCCAAATCTTCCGTGAATTTTTGTGACACATCATGAATCCCCGCTCCACAAAGCCCACTCACCAACCTCCCCTCTCCTGGCAAAGCCTGCTTCCCTTCCTCATCATGCACCTTCATCGCAATGGTATTGATCCCCGCGATCCCATCAATGTACGGAGCATTGGCAGCTACCACCGACTCCATAAACTCTGAAGAAATGTAATTCCCAACTTTGATCAAAAGAGGTGTTGATCCGATGGCTGATTTTACGGCTTTGGAAATCTCGCTAGAAAAATCCGCATCGGTATAAATACTCCCCTCTCCCGTACACACATTGGGACAAGAATAATTCACCTCAATGATCTTCGCCCCAGCTTCCTTCGCCAACTTTGCACAATGAGCATAATCCTGAACCAAAGGCCGATCCGCTCCCACCGATCCAACTACAGAAACAACCATCACCTGCCCATCAGAGAGGTACAAATTAGCTTTTTCGACATCTGCCATCCACACTTCCGGAGACTTGGATGGCATCCCAAACGAGTTGGTAATCGTCAAATGATCAACCGTCTCTGGTTTATTAAAATTTCCAACAATGTCAGTTCCCATGTCTGCATCTTGCAATTGATGATCGAGCTGAGCAAAAATACAATTTGGATTTGGATGTGCCGGAAATTCGATTGTCCGAACCGTCTTGTACACGGGAATATCCCAACCCAGTTCGGCATACAGTTTAATCCAATTAGAATTCAAAAGTGGACCCGCTGGTACTCCCAAAGGGGAGTTTAATTCAAAATCAAAAAGCTTTGTTTTTTTGGTAGATATTTTTTGTTCTAGAATTTTATCGGTAAAAATTGGGCCGTTTTCGTAATTCCAATCGTAAGATTTCGTCACATCGTAGGTGGTTTGCATTGCCCAGATCATAATAAATTAAAAAAGGTTTTTCCAGTTTTTATAATTTCTTTTGACTTTTCACTTTTGACTTTTAACTTTTACCTAACTCCCTGCCAATCCTCATGTCAAAAACTCCTGCCCACATCGGCGTTATCGGAACTCTCGGTCCAGAAGGAACTGATAGCCAAAAAGCTACAGAATACTATCTACAACACATCCTGAAAACAAAAGGAGCAGTTAAACTTTTCGATACCCTAGAAGAAGGTATCGGTGCACTAGTGAAAAATCAAACAAATTACTACATTGCCCCCTCTATCTGCCAAAAATTGGATTCTCTTTTTTTTCGTTTTATCGATAAGATCGAAATTTGTGATAGTTTTGTGGCAGACACACATGATTTTGTTTTGGCCAGGAATCCGAGAGTCAAACACGAATATGCCAGCATTGCATCACCAGCCTCCAATATTGCCCTCATCGAACACGAGCCAAGTATTCCACGAGATATCACTCCTGTTTTTGCCAACAATAAATCACAATCCGCCCGTATCTGCGGCACCGGAAGAACCGACCTAGCTATTACAAATTTGCGTTCGGCAAAAATACACAACCTGGAAATAATAAAAAACTACGGAAAAATAAAAATGAGCTGGACGGTTTTTCAGACCAAAGGAAAGAAATAAGCACTTATGTATTACAAATTTTGTAATTTTTAATTTTATAATTTTTAAATAAATTCTAATTTTTTAATTTTTAAATATTCGCTTGTACTCATTAAAAAAATTGGCTGCTTTTAAAAATTAAGATTTAAAAAATTATTTACAAAATTAAAAATTGGAATTTAAAAATTCGAGAAACACCTTTGTTGTACCTACTTCTCGAGTTTAGAATCTCTTCGCCAGAGCCTCCTTCGAAATATCATAATCGATTTCTCCAGAACTTTCTTTTATAAAACATTCCCCTACGTTTCTCACCTGTTCAACTTCCTGACAAATATCATAAGTGTTTGTACCGGGAGGAGTATAAAATTCAAACTGAAAGGTCACATCACTCCCCTTTTCTTTGGCATGAGGAGCAAATCCACCTGCTCGTAAAACGTTACATTTATATTTATAAAGAATTTTTAAGACATCGTACAAAAATCCAGGTCGATCTTTGAGAGAAAAAATACCGATAAGAAAACTACGACTCCCTTTTTTGAGATAATAAGGTGTAAAAATGTGCTTATAGACTTCGTGTGGATGCAACTTTCCTCGTCCTATTTTTTCAAGCAGTGCATCAAAATCTGGGCATTCAAAATCATCTATACACCTTTGTATTTTTTTCTGAGGAACAGAAGAAAGAGGCCCTCGACATTCTAGTTGTAACTCTCGAGACAAGGCCTCCATCCCAAATAAAATAGCTTTTTCCCTGGGAATCTTCTTTAAATATTGGCTTATCTTCAAACGAACAGAATAAGCTTTGCAATACAAAAGCCAAAGACAATGAACCGCCTCCCCTCTCCTTTCATCTGTGATGATTTCTACAATATCTCCATCGTTCAAAACACACTTCACGCTTGCTTCCATCCCATTAATTTTTAAACGCCATTTCTTTTTTATACTTATTCCAGACAAAATCCCATAACTAATCCCACTCGCGTATTGTGGAAGAGAAATAACTGAACTATCTTTTCCGATAACAAATATTTTTTTTCCAAGGATTCCTACTTTTAATTCTTCCAAAAAAACTCTGTTATTTTTTTCTTCTCTACTCATTTGTAAAATATCCTTCAACCAAACGGGAACTTTTTTCCCTCCTTTTTTATAATCAGGGAAATATAGTTCAGATAAAACCCCTGAATTGGCTGTCGTTGCCATTTCCTCTGTTAGAATTCTTACTTTTACAAGCTTCGCACTCGGACCAATAACTGCTGTATGAAGAGCACGATAATAATTCCCCTTGGGATTGGAAATGTAATCTTTGAGATTATAATGAATAGGTCGCCAAAAAGAATGAATTCGTTCCATCACCTCATAACAATTTGTTTGATTTGATACTTTTACGGTTAAAATGAATGGTTTTTGATATTCTGAAAGTTCCAAATTATATTCGTTCAGATCTTTTTCAATTTCATATATTCCCTTGAAATCAACTTCAACTTTCCCCCGAAAACCATAGTCCAAAAGGTTGTCTGATAAAATATGAGCGGTGTTTTCTAGTTTTTTGAGGTTTTCTCTCTTGTATTTTTTTAAAAATTTATCAATTGATTTGTATTTTTTTGGTCCTAAATATAAAAAACAGAGATCCTCTAATTCTTTTTTTATTTCCCAAAGCCCCAAAATCTTGGTAAGAGGAGCATACACCTCCATCGTCTCTTTTGCTTTTTCCATCTGTTTTTTGGGTGGAATAGCATCCAAAGTCCGCATATTGTGTAAACGATCTGCAATTTTGAGAACAATTATTCGTAAATCTTCTGCCATAAACTCAAACATTTTTCGTAGATTGTTAGCTTGCTTATCTTCTGATGTGTCTTTTCGAAGTGTCGCTGTCAATTTTGTAAGACCGTCTATAATAAACGCAATATCTTCTCCAAATTCTTTTTTTATTGCTTCCAATGTGAGCTTCGTGTCTTCCACAGTATCATGTAATAAGGCCGCAATAATACTATCCTCATCTCCTCCCATATCAAAAACAATCTTCGCCATCGCTGTCGGATGACTGATAAAAGGAGCCCCAGAATGACGTTTTTGAGTCCCGTGTGCCTTCTGTGCCATTTCGAAAGCCTTCTCAATTTTTGGCAGATCAAAACGAGGATTTTTTTCAAGGCGTTTTTTGAGAAGCTGAAAGGCCATTTTTGGTAATTATGCCTCTCTTTTTATAAAATTTTTAACATTTTGGCAAAAAAAATTGGACAATTTTGTTTTTATGAGTATTTCTAGTGAGATTTAGCTTATTTCCAGCTGAATTCAAAAATAAAAACAAAAAACTACTCTCTCTAGCTAAAAAAAGAGTGTGTGGAGGTTATTTTCAAAAATTCATGAAATAAAAAATAGCCAAAATTAAAAATTAGTTGTTTTTCAACAAAAAGGCTTGACAAAAATTAATTTATAAATACTTTAAAACAAATTATTGTGTTTCAAAAAATGCTTCTTAGAAACATTGATCACATTGTAGACACTCTTGATTCCCCCAAATCACCAATTAGTTTGGAGGAAGTAGGCCGATGTGTATCAGAAATTCGAAATAAATTCAAGTCTTTTGATGAAATGCTAAAAAGCGAAGAAGGATTTCAAGAATTCATGAGGACTGTTGAAATAGCCCCAGAAGCAAGGACTATTGGAAGATTTTTGAACAAAAACTCCGTGGTTGAGACTGTTAGACAAATGGTAGAAGAAAAAATCGATAATGCCACCTTCTGTTCTGCTTTTGTTGCTGCCAGTCAAGAAAGAAAAAAAGAGATATCTAAAGAAGAAAGATCTGGAAGTTTTTCCGAAAGAAATAGAACTTTGAAAGGATTTGAACACCTCAGAGATGACCATTTTTTGAATTATCTTCGACTTGTTGGCATCCTGCCTCCCGAAGAAGGAGTGTGGCATGAATACAAACTTGCTAGAGAAAAAAGCCCAACTCCTTTTGCAAATCAAGTAATTGCTTATCGAAATGGCCCAAAAGGAAATGAAAGTATTATTAGCGGAAAAAATATTCTTACTTTTGGTCCGGGATCAGGAAGGGATGAAGCTGCTTTTGTAAGAGCAAAAGCAAATAGAGTGTCAATGGTTGAAAAGAGCCCTATAATGCTAAGTAAATTAAGATCCACAAGAGATAATCTTAGCTGGCGAGTAAAAAAACCATTTGTTTTGCCAGAAAATACTTCAGACATTCTTACTGCTCTGAGAAAAATGGTAAGAAATGGTGAGCAAGTAGATACTATTTATAGTCATTCTACTTTGCATTATTTTGATGATAAAACTTTCAAAAAAATTGTTAGTTTAGTAAAAAAATGTTTAAAACCTAATGGACATTTTGCTTTTGCCATAAAAGCTCCAAATAATACCATTTTTGATGGCCAAGGAATTCCAATCTCCATCGAGGACCAAGAGCTAGTAGATGAAAAGAGAAGTAATGAAAGCTCTGTTTTTCGAATCTATAAACATGCTTGGCTCAATGCTGATGGACAAATTCGATATTTCCGTGATGCCAGAAAGATTATTCAAACAGTGAAACAAAAAGATGATTTAGATAGAGATGATAAAAAATTTCTCTTTTCTATTAAATCTTCAACTGATTTTTGGCTTCAGGATTACGAGACAGAAGGAGAAGGAGACCAAAAATTCTTTTATTTCATTTTCAAAAAAGTAAAGAGCGAAGAACCCGAATTACGAAATTCGGTTTTTATCTAAATTTGGATAAAAAAAGCGAA
>CAYFOO010000059.1:0-8436 GCA_964344775.1 uncultured Candidatus Peribacteria bacterium | reverse complement strand
GGGGAATGCTATTAATCACAATACCAAGAGCAATCCACACTAGATTTATACTGGCCCGCACGACAAATCCAAACTTATTTTTATCTCCCAGGAGCCAAACAGCAATCATATTTCCAAGGAAAATAATCCAGTCCAAGCCATAGTATTGTGAAAACGAATCTAAGAAAAAAGCTTCCATTTTAAACAAAACTTGGCATGTGCTGAAAAGCTTCTTCGTGGACTTGAACTTTTGTATCGGTGTAAGCCTTTGATTCATCAGAAAGAGCCGCTAAGCGATCAACAATTTCATTTTCTACTACCACAAAAAGCTTTTCATTGAAATCCATCTGGTCTTTTTGGAAAGTCTCCACCTTTTTATTAAAAGCACCTTGGTTTTGCAAAAAATCTATAACTTTCCCATTAAACACCTCTTGTCTTTCGTTAACTTTTTTTTGCTCTTCTATAAAAGATTCCAAAGAACCAACTCTTTTATCCAAAGAATCTAATCTTGTATCTATTTTTCCTAATGCCTGCAAAACCGCCTTTTGAAATTCTTGGTCAGTCATAAGTTCTTTTTATGGATTTAAAAATGATTGTCAAAGGAATTCGGAACCAAACAAGCCAAAAAATATTCCGTTTTTAAGGCTTCAATAATATTTCATCACCTGCTTTAATTTTCTTATGCACAGAAAAATTACTCGTAATTTTCCCAATCAAATTACAAGCACTCGCCGCCCGGGGCAAAGTTCCATCCTCTTTTGGAGTGGGGCCAAAAAAGATAGCAATAGCTTTTTTATCATTTGTTTGGGAACGCCAATAAACCACATCTCCAGGCTCAAAAATCTCTTTAGCATCTGATTCCAAAGGATAATCCAAATCGGTAAGGAAATATATCTCATCCCCCCAACGACTCGTAATACTGGTTTTTATGGGAAGTTCCTTTTGTATTTCTTGTGCACAAAAAGTATCACGTAATTCTACTTCAAAATTTAAATCGTTTATTTGTATTTCCATCGTTTTTAATTCTTTAATTTTTTAATCAATTTTCCCATTTCGATGGGATTCATGTGCTGATGATACTCCGTCTTTCCATCCTTCTCCACCACCACCGTGATCGCTTTTTCACATTTCCCCTGGCAAGGACACTTTTTCAGCTCAAACTTCCCATCAGGAGATTTCCACCCCCTGTCCTCCGAAGCCTTGGCGGAGGAGGATTCATCCTCAATTCCCAAATCTGCTTTTGCCCGATCAAAAACAAAGTTTGAAAAATGTCCTGAACAAGTTCGGCCGTGGCAGACCTTTATTTTTATCATAGGTTAAAACTTAAGTTTTTCAGGTTGTAGGTGGGAAGTGATAGGTTGTAGGGAATATTAGAAATAATAGAATTTACCTACAACTTACAACCTTCAACCTACAACTTTTTTATAATGAAAATTCGTAGATCTTGTCTTTGGTCAGGAGATTAATCTTTTGTCCTAGCTCATCCACGATGAAGTCTCGAGCATCTGGAACATCGAAGATCACTTGTTTTTTATAAGTGGCGAGTTTTTCTCCTTTTACGAAGACCAGCACCCTTGTGTTGTCTGGATCCAGAATGTAGAGGAAATCGAGATCTGAAGAAGTGAAGATTTTCAGATTTTTCCCTTTTAAACCCGTGGCGGGCATATCTCGGAAAGCATAATCTGCTTTTTCTCCACGGAAAAGTTTCTGGATGGTTCCGTCATCACTGAGGATAAAAATCGATCCATCAATAGCAAAGGTGATGGCTCGGCTCAGATCTGCTCCCTGATTATAAGGGATAGCACCGGAATATTGGTCTCGTTTTCGTTCATATTTCCAGATTTGATTTCCTACTGGGTCCAGAACGTAAGAGAATCGTCCGTAGGTTTCCACTCCAATTCCACCTTTCCAGCTGTCATCCGTGGTCCCCATAGGACTGATCACGCCATCTCGATATTCAATAATCCTCGGAGTGTCCGTGAGGAAAACAAGGGTATTTTGATCTTTTCTGGTGGCGGAAGCCATCACGGTTTCTTTTTCAGAGATTGGTAGTCCTTTTTCTACAATGTTTCGAATGGTTTTATAAACATTTTTCAAATCATGAACAAAGAGATTCCCTCGGAGACCTAGCAGCCCAGCAGCTTCCACCAAATCATTTTTTACTCCGAGGTCAGCAAGAAGTACGGGGGTCACTTTTTTTGCATTTTCTACTTGGAGTTGTTTTTCTTGAACGTCTGCCAAGAGGAACTGTGCATCAGAACGGAAACTTTTTGATTTTGATCCCAAAACCACTTGCACTGATTCTTTGGCTTTTTGAAGGAATTCCGCCGCTTGTGATCGATCTCCCTGAAGTAGGAGAATATCAGCTTGCTGGAGTGCTTCTCGGGCAACGGTGAGTTGCTCACGGAGTTGTTTGGTTTCTTCTGTCTCAAAATTCATAATTCCTCGCACTCCAATAATCAAAATAAATACCCCCAAAACTGCTCCAGCGATGAGTTTTAAATTTTTTGGAGAAGGGGAGCGTTCCCATTTTGGGATCTCGAAGGGGAGATTTACTTTTGAACGGACTTTGTCAAAGACATCTAAAGAAATATTTTTGGCTTTATTTAATAAATCAGCTGCATTTCCTCCTCTTCTTCTGCTAGGGGGAGGTGGCATGGCACCTTCGGATTCTTCAGTTTCGGTAGTATCTTCTGTTGTTTCCATTGCTTCTTCTGAGGGAGCAGCCATCCCTGGGATAGATCGTCTTTGTTTTTTTGGCATGATTCGTGAGAGAAATCCCGCCGCTGGAGCTTCTTCTTTTTTCCCTATGCCGATGGCAGTCACCAGATAATCATCTTTGGTGGCGTTGATGAGTTCTTGTCGGAGCATGTTTGCCGACTCTGAGAAGCTGGATCGTGAAAAAATATCCAACAACTGATTGGTCGTCACAGCTCGAAGGATTCGTCGGGTAGTTAGGATAATTGTATCTCCCAGAGCGACTTGTCCGCTCAAAATATTCAAAAATAAATCCTCTCCTGGTTCTGGGGTTTCTGAAATCTGAGAAACATTTGCTTCCCGCAGGAGGTATGCTTCTGATGTTCCGGATTGAGAAAGGTAGAGATTGTGAAAATCAAAAAAGGCAATCACGATATCTGGAATTTCAGACATCTGAGCCACAAATTTTCGCCCTTCCATGTTCGCTGATTTGAGTGATTCTTCGAATCGATCGTAGGGATCAGGGATTTTTGAATTTTCAAACGTATTGAGCAATACTCCAAAAATTGATTCGGCAATGCTTTTTGCATCGATGGTTTTTTCATCAAATTTTGCCAGAAAAAAAATCTCCGCCCCTTCTCCTACTTTTTCATGAAAAGAAAAGCTCAGACTAGATTCAGACGGTTGTGTTTCGAAGGTGCGAACGGAAAGTGACATGGTTCTTTTAATTAAAAATTAAAAATGCAAAATTAAAAATTTTAGAAAATTCTTTGTTTTAACGTGTTTTAGAATTTGTTTATTTTTTTATAGCAAAAAAAAAAGAAATGCAAAAGTTTTATGAAAAATATTTTAAAAAAATGACTTGACTTTTTTATCAAAAAATTATATAAAGCATATATAAAAATAAATACCCTCAAATAGTAAAACAGAATGTGTTTATTTGGGAATAAAAAAGCTTAAAATTTTTTTATTTTTTAACCACATTTAATTATGAGCTACGTAGGACCAAGAGAGGCATTGTATAGTAGCATACTTACAAGAAATAGAACTTGTTTGGATGACTTAGCTCCAGAAAGTTTATCTCCAGAATTTTTACAGAAAATTTTGGTGGAAACTCCGCTGGGACGTGCTGTTTCTATGCCTTCAAATTTTGGGGTAAGTTTCACTTATTCTTTGGAACCGGCGGAATTTCAAGCGGAACGGAAGCTCTTGGAAGAAGCGGGATATGGAGAAGGAAATTGGGTTATTTGTTGTTCTATTTATGACCCTCACTTATTGCGAAGACAAGGTGAAAAGTTAGTTCCCAATCCTCATGCAGTAGGGGAAAATAAAAATTTTTATTACGATGTTCGTACAGGGAAAAGGATTGATTTACCTTTAACTGTATCAGTTCGTGTTTTAAGAGATGTACAAATCGTAGTTTATGACTCTTTAGCAAAAGAGTCTGATACTGATGATGCACCCCAAAGGGGAAGGTTCGACATGGCTGTTGGGCAGTAAATCTACAAAACCACCCTCGGCTGTAGATTCCCACACACAATTTCTCCAATTCCTACCGTCTTCCCTCCGCAGAGGACGAGGACTTTTTCTTTTTCTACTCCCGGCAGAGGAAAAGCTCTGCCCGCAATGAAATCTTGAATTCTCCCGGCAGGGATTTCTCGGTGATCGAGGTCCGTGATGATGAATTTGGGATCAATAGTTCCAGTGGTCATTTCTACCTTTTCAGCCTCTTCCACAGCAAGATTTTCAATCTTGGTTCGCCGGAGTTCGGTGCAGATGCCTTTTGTATTCAGATTTTCTGCCAAATCTCGGGCAAAACTCCGAACATAAAATCCCGCCGCTACTTCCAGTTCGATTTCTACTTCTGGGAAGTTGTATGTCAGGATTTTTGCAGAAAAAACCTCTGTTTTTCGGGATTTTATCTCTACTTTTTCACCTTTTCGGGCGAGATCGCAGGCTTTTTTGCCTTTGATTTTGATCGCGGAGAACTGAGGGGGTGTTTGCTCGATTTTTCCCGTAAATTTTGTCTGTAGAATTTTTTCCATTTCTTTCTGTGAGATTTTTGCTGGTAAATTAACATTTGTGATTTCTGATTCAGGATCGAGCGTGGAGGAATCTTTTCCAAATTCGATTTTTGTCACATAAGTTTTCTTCGCTTTTTCGAGGTAGGGGATGAGCTTTGTGCATTTCCCCACGGCTACCACGAGCAGGCCAGTGGCAAATGGATCCAGAGTGCCCGTGTGACCCACTTTTTTGATCCGCAACATTTTTCTCACCCTCGCACAGACGTCGAAGCTGGTCCAGTCGGGATCTTTATCAATTAGGAGAAATCCGTCCATATTTTTTAATTACAAATTACGAGTGCCAAATTACGAATTTTTGAATAGAGAATCAATCGAAAAATTGTTTGCTAAAATTTTAATGTCCTTATAAAATTAAGAAAATAAATAAAAATGCTACAAAAGTTTCGTTTTGAAGCGGTGACGAAGGAGGGGAAAAATATGGCTGGGTCAATTCAAGCCAACTCAAAAGATGAAGCTCGTGAAAAGCTGACCAAATCTGGTTTGGCTATTTTGGCATTAGAAGATTACAAGATGCGAGTCAAACAAGCAGGGATGCAGGTTTTTAATTTTGAGGCGATAAATTCCGAAAAAAAGCATATCAAAGGGACCATTGAGGCAATGGAGGAATATGCTGCTTATAAAAAACTTCGTACAGAATACGATTTAGAGATTTCTTCTCTTTTATTACAAGGATTGCCTATGGAGGAGCGAATTGCCAAAAAGAAGCAGGGAATTGATCCTAGTTTTGAAAAAAGACTTCAAGAAGATCTAGAAGAAGAGGCTAAATCGAAGGAAACAAAAAAATCCAAGAGGACAGCAGAGGATGAAATTAATGAAGTACTTGCTGCACGAAAAAAAGAAATCGAATTTATGCATGGGAAAATTGACGAAGTTTTGGGCCAAGTAAATGAGCTTATTAAAACAAATGAGAGATTTCTAAATCATGATAGTAAACGAAAAATACAAGATCGGATCGATCTTCTTTCTCGGTTGCGTCGATCAAATTCTGTGATGCACCTTCAGAAATTAACAAAAAAAGTGTTGAAAGAGTTAACTGATGATGCCCTTTTTCTAAAAGAAGAAGAACTGAAAGAAGAAGATAAAGAAGCCTGGTTGGCTAGTAAATCTGAATTTTTTCAGATGGGGCAAAATCTGGAAATGACGGTTGACAAAGGGTTGGCGGAGATACAGTCTCTTATTACCAAGTTGGAGGAGATGGGAGTACAGGAAACCATAAGGGAGATGAGACCGGTAGAAAAGTTTTTTTCTATTCTCTTTTTTACTTTTGCAACCATTTTTTCCTTGTGTATCGTCTTTTGGGCTTGGATTTTCTTGCAGGGAATTTCTGGACTAAATCCTGGGATGACGAGTTTTTATCTTCATTCTGGTCTGATGTGGTACACCACGGCGGTATCTATTATTCTTTTGGTCGGGTTGACGGTGGGGATGTTTTTTGATGAATTTCAAACATTACCAAAAAGGCTTCTTTTGGGTGCAGGAGTGGTTGGAATACTTTTATTTGTCACTTTTGAATTTCCGCTGATTTTTTATTGGGTGTAGAACTTTGAAAATATCAAGAAAGAGTATGTTTTTTGAGTGTTTAAAGTGGTAGAGTTAGTTGTTCGTCAACCTGCTGCAATATTTCTTTTGCCAAAATATTGGGTTTGTCATTAAGTGGAATTCCATTGGTAAGTTGATAAATTTGGTTTGATTCTCCCAAAGCAATTTCGAAAAATCCAGCATCAACAAGTCTTTCACTAAGAACAGAATCATCTTTTAAAAGACTTATTACGTCCTCAAAAAGTTTATGATCATAAACAAAAAACACTCTTCCCTTCGGGTAATTTCTTACACATAGGGAGCGAGGTCCTTCTACAGGGCAAAGTTCTATTTCTTCTTGGATTAATTCTTCCAAAATTTCTCTAGCAGCCCCACCTTCGTGATAAGTTTCTTTTCTTGTCATTTTTTTAAAATTAGATCAATTGTTTTATATTTGTTTTTCTTGCTTTGTCAAGTTGTTTCCCGTCTTTTTTTGCTTACCATGATAGCACATGGAAGTAACTGGAACCTTGTTTTTGGGGATTGGGGTGCTGATTTTGATCGGTGTTGCGATCCTGGTGTTTCGACCGAGTGGAGGCAAATCAGAAGATCTCACCAAACTCTTCGAAGAGCTCCAAAGAGACAAAGAGGCTCGTCATCGAGAAAACGAGAGCCTGAGGAATGAGCTCCGAGAGAGTTCCAAGCACCTGCGAGATGAATTCTTTCGAGTAAATAAAACTGTCGACACCAAACTCTCAGAATCCTCCAAACAACTCAACGAACGACTCGACAAATCGTCTGTCGTTATCGGCTCTCTCCAAAAAGAACTCGGGAAAATGGGAGAAATTGGCTCAAAGATTGAAAATCTGGACAAAATCCTCCGGGCCCCAAAAGGGCGAGGAGGCATGGGAGAAGAAAGTCTCGAAGAGATTTTGCGTTCAGTTTTCCCGGCCAATCTCTGGCAGAGACAGTACAGTTTGGGAACGGGATTGGTAGTAGATGCGGTTGTGAAAACTTCAAATGGAATAATTCCCATCGATGCGAAATTTCCTCTTCCCGCTTTTGAAAAACTCGTCAGTGCCGAAAACGATGAGGATCTCGCTCGAGCCCAAAAAGAATTTCAAAAAGACTGCAAAAACCGAATCGATGAGGTCGCAAAGTACATTCGTCCAGAATCAGAAACGTTGAATTTTGCCATCCTCTTCCTTCCGAATGAAAACATCTACTACGAAGCTTCAATCCGGGATGGCGTGGTTTCTGAGTATGCTAAAAATAAAAAGGTACTTCTCACGGGACCAAATACTATGCTTTATGTCCTCCAAATGCTTTTCCAGGCGTATCAGAGTCAAGAATTCGCTCGAGAAGCCCAACGTGCACTCGCTGAACTCACGGGTGTCAAAAAACAAGCCGAAAGATTGGATGATGAGATTGGAGTACTTTCGAAGCACATTGGAAATGCCAATGCCAAGGTCTCTGACGTGCAGAGTGAAAATATCAAACTGCAGGGGCAGATCGATCGAGTCGCGGCACTGGAGGAGGGAATTAGTGATGAGAAAAAGGAGCAGGATCGATTATTGTGATTATAAAAAAAGTTCTTACCTCCTCTTTATTCTCCCCTGCCTGTCGGCCGAAGCTCGCCTGTCCTCCGAAACCTCGGTGTAGGGGGAAGCGATGGCTGAATAAGGGGAGATATCTGTTTAAAAACAGGGATAGAGGGGTTTTGAGGGGACAAAGGGGAGATTTGAAAAATATCAGTGGTTATCAAAATGAAAGTTTCTGCACAACCAAAGGTTTCAAATCCCTCTTGAGTTCTCCCTTTTCTAAAGGGAGAGTAAATGACTTTCAAAAAAATTAAAATGCTGGAATACAACAAAAACTTGAAATCATTTTCTCAAAAGCTTCGCCGAGATGCTACAGAAACTGAGCAAATTCTTTGGGCTCATTTGAGGAAAAACCAAGTTTCAGGAGTCAGATTTTATCGTCAAAAACCAATTGGGAATTATATTGCTGATTTTTATTGCCCCAGAGCAAAGTTAGTAATTGAAGTAGATGGAGGACAGCACTTCGAAGAAGCAAATGAAAAATATGATCAAAAACGTGATGAATAGAGTTTCTGCACAATAAAAAAAGCGACAGGTGCATTATCCCCAATCCCCAG
>CAYFOO010000058.1:0-8499 GCA_964344775.1 uncultured Candidatus Peribacteria bacterium | reverse complement strand
TTAAATTTTCTCAATTTTACCAGCTTTTAATCAGTTTTGCAGAGTTTCCTTAAGAAATAATAACCTATTTATAGTTATTTTTTTATTTTTGTCAAGTTTTTTTTAAAAGAACTCAGCTAAAGGCTAATAGCTTTTTAATTACTGGATAACAACTACCGCTTCCCAATCTTCGCCAACCGATACATCACATCCGCCGCCTCCGCCCGCGTGATCGGATCATTTGGCACGATAAATCCTCCTCGCTTGAGACGGAGTAAACTGTGCTCCTTGGCAAAGCTGAAGAACTTGGCATACCAAGCATCTAGAGATACATCATCATACGGCTGATTAGTGACTTCTGTTGGTTCAAACCCAGCGGTTAAAATAGCCACTTTGAGAAATTCTGCTCGAGAGATTGTATTTCCCGGTTTGAAACTCCCATCTCCGTATCCTTTTACAATCTTTCGATCCGCAGCCGTGGTTACATAGTTTGCAAACCAAGCATCCGCTGCTACATCTGGAAAAGTACTATTTCCCAATGCTGCTTCAATGTCATTTCCAGCTAAAAGGATCTTCACCGCTTCTGCACGATTGAGCGTCCCTTCTGGTTTAAAGGTTCCATCCGGGTATCCTTTTACGATTTCATTTTCTTTGAGATAGCTAATCGCATCCGCATACGTGTGGCCGCTCTCCACATCGGCAAAAACCTGCGGCCGCAGGCTAGAAGACTTCACTTCTCCGAATTCTCCACTCGCGATGAGTTTAAACGTTCGACCAGAATCTGTAGAAACTTTTATCTCTGCCACATTATCTGTAAAATCAGTGGTAGAAAGGGATGTCGGAGAAACTTGAGCCAAACCTTTGAGCGTAGAATCGATTAAAATTCCACTCGAAGCGACTAAATTGGCTTCATTTACTCGAATTTTCACCACTTTTTCCTCTCCAGGAATGTAACTTCGGTCCGTTTCAAACGTGATTTCCAAATCCTCCGGATTCTCAATTTCGGAATTCGGAATTCGGATTTCGGAATTTTCTTTTTCCTTTTGACTTTCAACTTTTGGCTCTGTTTCGTTGTTTGTTGTTTGCTCTTTGTTCTCTGCCTGCCCACCGAAGCCTTGGCGAAGGCTGGTTATTTGCTCATTGTCACTTGTAACTACTGGAATTGTCGTCGAAGCAACCAAATTCTCGGCAATGTAGTTATCAAACTTAGCGATAAAATTAACCGGATGAGTTGTATATTTGATTGCATTTCCTTTTCCTACTCCATGTTTCACCCCCTCAAAGTAAGAATTAAGCCCCGCTGCCTGCACATCTTTCCACTGAAACGGCCAGTACGGATGAAAAGGGGCCGTATCCCGATCGATTTGAAAATGTAAATGCGGAGTAGTTGCAAATCCTGTATCCCCTACTTTCCCAATCACCTGTCCTTTCGTCACGGTTTCTCCTTCTTGAACACTCACCTGAGATAGGTGTGCATAGTTGGAAAAAAGTGTGGTTTTTTGGTTTGGATTTGCCGGGTCTGGGATCTGTACGTGAGCAATAGTCACGTATTTTCCAAAACCAGTTTTTTGATTGTCTGTCCGAAACACTGTTCCAGCAGCAATTGATCGAACTGGTGTCCCAATGGGTGCTTTGATATCTATCCCGGTGTGAGAACCACTATTTTCAGTCCCATCAAGCATGTAGTTCCCTAGATGTGGTACTGGATAAGTAATGTAGGCATTCCTCTGATAATCAGAGCTACTCCCATAGTTTTTCCCCGCCTGGATATCCGCCATCAAATAGTTTGGAATATCGATCAGTTTTGATTTTGGAAGTTGTAAATAAGACATCTGCCTTTCTGAATCAGAAAGTTCAGTCCAGTTTGGCACTTTTTCGATCGGTGGGACCGTCCCAGTAAATTCTGTGGGGACCATTTGCAGGAGACTCGCTCGGAAAAAGTAAGAATACTCTTTGAGCGTATCGCCAAAAAAAAGTGAAAGTCCAATCACTGGCAAAAGCCACAATCCTGCCATATGAATTGGGAAAGATTGGAAAAAAGGCTTATGTTCCCTTCTGTCATTTATCCCCGCAGGTCGTGGATTGAGAGGGTTGTGTAGAGTTTTATGTTTCAAAAAATCTCTTTTTCCCTCTTTTTTCCACCAGTGTAGGATTACTCCACAGGTAAGGATGATCAGTAGTAGCCGAAATAGTTTGTTAAAATCCATTTTTGGGTAGATTAAATCCCCAGATTATAGCAGATTTTCATAACTTTTTCAAACGAAAAACTTGAATAAATCCGATTCCTTACTAAACTCGGCCCGTTCTTTGCCAAATTAGTTGACGAGAAAACGAGATTACAAGTCAACAAGGACGTTAAAAACCAACTTCGCTGTATAGCGAAGTTGAGAGGAGGGATTTAGGAATCCCGAGTACTCGGGATGGATACAATCCCGACGACGCAGGCGTAGCTCAGCTGGATAGAGCACCGGTCTTCGGAACCGGGTGTCGGGGGTTCGAATCCCTCCGCCTGTACCAATAGATTGCAGAAACGACATTTTGAACATCGCCAATAACACTCGTGTTTTGACCGGGTGTCGTTGACGATGTAATGAAACTCAAAGAACTTCACAATTTGTTTTGCGATTATGCCTACGCTTTTAAAGGCAATACAGAGCGAACGGTTCAATGGTATCGTGAGATTTTCGATGGATTTCTAAAACACACACGGATTGAAAAGCCCGAAGAACTCACGTTTGAGGTATGTGAGAGTTGGGTTTTGTGGAGTAGATTAGAACAAAGGTTGGCAGCACAAACGGTAAAAAACAGAATGATGGCGATGAGCCTTTTCTGTAAGTTTTTGGTTGAAAAAGGACACTTAAATTCCAACCATTTTAAGACCATAGAACGTCCAAAAGTGCCAAAACGAATACCAGTTCATCTGACAAAAGAAAAAGCCCTAGAATTGATCGATTGGACGAAAAACATCCCTTACACATACGAATTTGAAAGGAGCAGGGCAGTAGCTATTGTAGCGACTTTTATTTTCACAGGTGTCCGGCTGCAGGAACTTCTCAATTTACGTTTAACGGACATTAACCTGAAAGAAAAAGTGTTGTGTGTTCACGAGGGGAAATGCCAAAAAGATCGTCTGATCCCGTTACATCACAAAGTGATCGATCACTTACTGGAATATCTAAAAGATAGGAAGCGATTAAACAAGTCCTGTCCGTTCTTTTTTACTTCATTGAGGAATGATACCAGTATGAAAAAAAGAGCTCTCAGAAGGCTTTTTTGTCGTATTCGTGATTGTTCCAGTATCCGGTTCTATCCGCATATGCTTCGGCACACTTTTGCAACTTTGATGTTGGAGGGAGGGTGCGATCTATTTTCTCTTTCAAAGATGATGGGGCATTCGGACATAAAGACAACCACGATCTATCTGTCCGCTACAACTACCCATTTGCAGGAACAGGTTAGTAAGCACCCGTTGGGTGATCTTTAATACTCGTAAATATGCAAAAAGACGAAATTGACGATACCGTTATCCTAGAGATGTCTCGTGATGACTTCGAACGACTGAAACGGTGTTTTGCAGCTATGCAGGATGTTTTTGAGATCAATCGGATGTTTGATGAGAGTTGTGCTCGGTTGGGAAGGGGGGAGAGGAAGGAGTTGGATAGGTTTGTGGATAAGTTTTTGGCGTGGAGACAAAACACATCAATTTAGAATGACTAGACACTTTTTAAGATTATTTTAACTTGACTTTTTTGTGACTTTGAATATGATTATGACAACTGTAAAAGTAAAGTGTCGACACACTTCGATCATCTAAGGAGACTGTTATGGCCAAAATTATCAAACCCGGAGTTCCTCCCCAAAAGGACGAAGCCAAGCCGTATGAAAAGCAAATCACCTGCGAGAAATGCGGTGCGGTCTTCATCGTTTACGAGGAAGACCTCAGGGAAAGACCCGTGAAAGAAAGGTCGGCAACTCGCCACGAGTTCTGGGCTGACTGTCCCACCGAAGGATGTGACGGGGAGTGGGAACTCTTTCACCGCACCTACTGACCAGCGACAACTTTGTTTTCCAGAACATCGGGGCGGATCACAACACCGGTTCGCCCCACTTCTTTCAAAAAGGAAAAAAAGATTAAAACAACAAGACTTGACAACTTGTGCAAAATTATCATTCTTGTTTGGCTAGTTTTTTATTGAAGATGTAATGACAGACGAGTTGGGAAACGATAACTTTGATAATAACCCTGAGGTTAATCCAAATCCTCAAGGAGATGATCAATATGCAGACATACTTTCTGATCTGCAAACACAAACAAAAGAAGCGAAAGAAATTCTTTCTGCTTTGCTTCCACTTACAGATAATGGAGAATTTTACAAAGACCTTTTTGAAAGTTCTGCCAAACAAATAGAAATAGCACACGAAGAAATTAAGAAAGGGAAGGGACTTAACACAAAATTCGCAAAAGATTTAGAAAAACAAAGGAAGGAAATTAGAAATTCTATTGATGAGGCTAAAAGTAAGATTTACGAAGTGAAGCGTCTACTCAAAGCCATAAAACAGTTTGAAATTGCTGCTAAAGGAAGGGCTGAGACAGTACAAAACTTAAGGACACAAGCAGATGAAACAAAGAAAGAAGTTACGAAAATTAAAGGGGAAGCAGTTTCTTTATTAAAAAGTATGGAGACTACTTCTAAAAAACTTGATAAAGTTTTTGAGAAAATAAAAAAAGCTGGAAAAGAGTCAGAAAGTCTTCTCAGAGAATTAAAAAAACTTAAAAAGAATGCTGATAATAATGCAGAAAGGATTGGTCGTTTTTTAGAAAAAGGAAAAGAAAGCCTTGATCAAGTCCAAACTCAAAAAAAGGAAGTAAAGGGGCTCTATGACTCTGCTAAAAACGCTACTGCAGGTATTCAAAAGTGGTACAAGTCTCTTTTTGAAAGGAAAGGGGTAAAATCAGAGATAGATGAAATTCTTAAAAAAAGCAAAGCACATCAGGAAGAAATTGATCGTCAGTTGGGGGAGGCTGCTGCAAATAGATTAAGTCGCTCCTTTGGAAAAAAAGAAGAAAAACTAGAAAAAGATTTGATATTTTGGAAGTGGTCTGTTTTCTTTTTGATTTTGGCAATCGTTATTATCAACACACTTATTTCGTTTTCTTTTGAAATCTTTGGTATTAGAGTAGAAATAAGGCACCAAATATCTATTATTTCTCCTTTATTATTCTTGCTTGGTTTTTCTTTTATCGAATATCTGAAAACAAGAAGATTTTTAGATGAGTACAGCTTTAAGAACATATCTGCTGTTGCAATGCCAGCATATGTAGAACTTATCGAGGAGAGGAATACTGACGCAGCCTTAAAATACTTAATAGAAACAACAAAAGATATTTACCGAAATCCAGCTCAATCAATCTACGGTACAAAATTGAAACACAACGTATTAGATTATTTAGCAGACGCCATAAGAGGTGTTTTTTCCAGAAAAGGATTGGATCCAAACAAAGTTTTTGAAGTAGTTTTAAGAGAAAAGATTGAAGATATGGTAACAAAGTGCGATAAAAAAACAGGATAGGTTTCTATTTCAATAATTCCTTGATCTCTTGTCGGTCATAATGCAGCCGTCCTCTAACTTTGTAGCACGAAATCTTCCCTTGTTTAGCTAGTTTCTCAATTTCCCGTACACGTCCCTGAAAAAAAGCACTCAAATAATCCCGATTTACCAGATCAAAGTTGTGGGCTTGATCAGCCTTCTCTTTTCGGAGTCGCCAAACCTCTGATCCAATAGGCTTGATCTCTGATTTTTGAACCTCTTTGAGTTCATCACGAAGCCTGAAATAAGCTCTTCTTCCCTCATTTCGATAAAGATTCTCTAACCGACGGTAAATGCGTGGTAAATTGAGGTGCAGAAACCTTTTGGCTTCTTGGGAATAGCTTTCTAAATTTTGAAGAAACGCCTTAAGCAGGCTCTTTCCTGTCTTTTCCTCACAGAACTCTACAACCTTTGGCATTGATGTGACGTAGGGACTTCCTGCCGCCAGTTTATCAAAATTCCAATCGAGGTCTTTTATGAGTGCTTCCTGTGAAAACCAAATCAAGAACTTCTCGTAACTATCAAACTGTAAGGCTTCGAGAAGTGTTTGTCCTTGTTCATTTCGCAATTCTCCATCAGCCCCTGCAGGCTTGTAGAAGTGAGAAATGAGTTCGTGGCGATTTAAATTATTTGTTGTCATTTTTTTCTTGTTCCTTTTTCTCTCTTTTTAGTTCTCGTCGAATGAACCAAAAAATAAAACAAAGAGGTATCCCCATAGAAATTCCTTGTGCAAGATAGTTCAAAGTTGTTTCATCTAAATTAAAAATGCACTTCAAAACATAAGATATTCCCGCTAACACAGCAAAAAATCCTAGCAGAATGAGCGTAAGCTGTCGATCAGCTTTTTTTTGTGTTTCTTTCGTAATGTAGGGATTTTCTCTCATTTTTTGTAATAAGGGTTCTTCCACAGACTTAAAACGAATCCAAGCTGTAGTAGAGTAATAACAAGTAGAGGAGAATTAGCAGACATATCCACCAAAAAATTCAATATCGAGATAATACTCACAACTATCGCTGCAATTAAGGATTTTCGTTTACCTTTAAAAAGCCCGAACCCTATCCAACAGTAAAGAGGAATGAGTAAAAAGATTAGCAATGCAAATCCCGACCTTCCATTATCAATCAGTTTATTTGCCAGATCAGCCCATTTTGAAAGTATTGCTATTCCAACAAACCAGAACCAAATCCCTAGAATTGTTCCTCGAACAGGTCTTTTAACTTCTTTTTTCATTAAATCTTAATTAAAAAAGCGTGAACCAATTGGCTCACTTCAAAGTGGAGCCACTTCACCTAGCGACCCACTTCACAGCTCTTTCGAGTTGCTCAGAGGTAGGGAAATGACTCCGCTACGTTCTCTGAGCAAAAAGACGCATAAAACGCCCGAAAAAATAACTGTGAAGTAAGTCGCACGATCACACTATCCTTCCCCCTCAATTTGTCAAAAACAAAATCTATTTTTTCTATGACTCCCAAAAACTAACTATCAATTTAAGCTCAAATGCCCTCTCTAAGCCAAATCATAATTTACTTTTGATTAGAATAGCGATACGATAAAAACAACTACAATGACGACATCTCAAATAATCGATCCCAACAAGCTCAAGCTGGTAGAATATCTAGCGAAGCCAAAGACTTGCCGCCCAATGAACCTGAAACGCTTTGCAGAGGAAGAACTCAAGGTAAGCGAGAAAACCCTCCACAAGTGGAAAAACGAGGTAGTGGTTCAGATAATGATTTGTGAGATAAAGGAAGAGTGTGTTTCTCAGCTCCAAAGAAGTGTGATGGACATTTTAGATGTGATGAGAAAAAAAGCTTTGCAAGGCAATACTGCTGCTGCAAGGCTCATATTGACCTATCTAGGGGAGCTAGGAGGGCAACCTCCTGTTCCAGAGCCTCCCAAAGAACTTCTCACGACAGAAGAACTTCAAGAAATGATTTCAGAATTACGATCTACAGAAAAATTATCTTGATCTCGTTTTTGACAACATTCCTTGTTTAATTTCAAATTTTGGTTAGCGTTAAAACCGTTAAGATATTGTTATTTTTATGGTTATTGAAAATGGGAAACAACAAAGTATTTTCAACTATCCCCGATGACCCAGAAGTTAGGGAAGAGTTTTTGCAGATCTTAAAAAAGATAGACAAAAAACGCCAGAAAACACCCAACTCTGGGAGCTGTTCGGCCTTCTTAAAAGTAATAAACGATGAAATTACTTTAGAAGAGGTAGATATCCTAAAAAAGATAGAAATTGAAGAAGATGGTTTGATAGAGGTAATAGAACTTACTGACCCACCAGAACCTGACCCTAAAAGTCACATCATTCCACCAGCAGTAGAAATACTAGCTGTAACGGTGATAATACACGATTTAAAAGGCTTTAAAGAATATCTCAATGAGTTATTTAAACAAGACAAAACAGAAAGTCCTCACAAGTATTTCGACCTTTGTTTTGATTTCAAGAACGGAAGAGTTTGGAGGCAAGGGAAAAGCAGTTATGATGAAGAGTTTTCAAGGGCTTTCAAAATAATAGAGAAAGGGCGGTTCACAACAAATTGGATTTTTCAGCAGTTGCTAGAAACAAAGCCCCATCCATTTAATAATAAAAGTGTTTTTAAAAAGTTGGTCTCTAAAGAAACAGGAAACCAAGACACAAAGCCTAAGGAAAGCTGGGGAGAAGTTCATGCTGCTTTGAAAAAAATGATCAGCGAGAAATTTGTGAAAATATCAACACATACAAAAAAGGCCAATAACTGGCTAATCTTCTTATCTGAAGAGGAAGGATTAAAATTATTGGAGGACAAAAACTAAAAATCGGTAATTTTCGGTAAAAATCTTTTTTGTACGGAAAAATTAAAGTCCCAAATAATCAAGGGGCTTTTGGATATTCAAAAAATTTGGGGCAACATGAATTAGTTTGATGTAAGATTGAG
>CAYFOO010000057.1:0-8866 GCA_964344775.1 uncultured Candidatus Peribacteria bacterium | reverse complement strand
TAAGCTCATTATCCCCATTTCTTCTCTCCGAACAACTTTATTGTGCAGAAAGTCTTTTTACTTGCCGTCCGCTGAGATTTTCATAGGCAATATATTCGAATGCCTTTTTTACAAATGGAGCTTGGTCTTTATCGATGATGATTTTGCTCGGTTCTCCGTATTTTTGCCCTCGGATGAGCTTATATCCGAGTGGTACGGGTCCAGGTCTTACACCCATCTCACATCGAGTGCGTTGTCCTCGTTTTACGTTTTTAGATCGGTTGTCATTTTCCAGCTTTGCCTGTGAACAAAGAATCATCAGGAGAAACTTTTCATCGGGAGTGTTCGTGAATGTTTGTCCGCTTGTTCTAATCTGCACTAATACCTTTTGATCCATCATATCCACCAGTTTCCCCAAGTCGCCAGCGTTCCTTGAAAGCCTATCTGGTGCCCATGTGAGGATAGCGTTGAATCGTCCTTCTTCTAACCCTGCAAGCAGTTGTGTGAATCCCGCTCTTTGCCCTGAGTCTTTGGCTGATTTGCTCTCTTGAATGGTTTCAATCACATTCAGTTTTTGCTTCTCTGCGAGCCTCTGCATCTCGGTGATCTGTGATCCAATCGAGAGGGCTTGTTTTTCATCTGACTCAGATGATTTCCTCGCATAGAGACAGTATTTGAGCTCGATCTCCTCCGGCCGCCTTTCTATTTCCTTCATCACCTTAATAGATGCTGGGAAAAGAGGCTTAGTCTAGGCTTTTTTTTGAGAAAAAACTTCAAAAATAGCTTTTATTTTTTGGGGAAGTAGTTACATTCACCTTGCGACTCAATAATGACATATTTTTTAAATCCTTTCTGGGAAGGTGTATCTTTGCATCTTCACATCAGATACCCACAAGAACGAGGGCGGTTCTCGTTCTCGAGGTATCTGAAAGGATATGTTGTTATTGGGTCGCACCATGACACAACCGCCCTCGCTTTGTGATGGGTGGTTTTTTATGTTTCGTAATTTTCTAATCATGAAAAACTTCTTCAACAGTATCGGCCTTATCCTTAGTTGGATATTCGGAGGCGTATTTATCATTACCAGCATAGTAATGTATTCAGAAACTCCATTATTCGCCTTTTTTCTCTTACTTATGGGCTTATTCCTCCTCCCTCCCATAAATAAAAAACTAGAAGAGAAAACAAAGCACAACCTTTCAGGATGGAGAAAGCCAGTTATTGCGATCTTATTCTTCTTTATCTTCGGCATTGTTGCGGGGATATCGGAGCAATCTCCAACACCTGAAAAACACATTCCCCAAACCACCAAAATTCAAAAGATCGAACAGAAAGTTATTGCTAAAGAGAAAGAAATAATTCAGGAAATTTCTCCGAAAGTGGTGGTTGGAGAAGCTAAAACAGAAGCACCGATTCAGACCCCAAAAAAAGAAAAAGTTCAAGACGAAAACCTCGTTCAAGTACTCAAAATCGTAGATGGAGACACTATTGATGTACTCTACAAAGGGAAAGAAGAACGACTTCGGATCAAAGGCATAAATACTCCAGAAACTAAAGATCCACGATATCCGGTGCAGTGCTTTGGGAAAGAAGCGAGTGCAAAAGCAAAAGAAATACTGGAAGGGAAAAATATTATTTTAGAGACAGATGGAAGCAGAGGAAAATACGGTCGTTTGTTAGCTTATTTACGCCTTCTCAATGGCAGTGATTACGGAGAAAGAATGATCCGAGAGGGATATGCTTGGCATTATCGTTCGTACCCTCATGAGCGAATGGATGTTTACGATGAGGCAGAAAAATATGCCAGAGAAAACAATGTTGGTTTGTGGTCTCCGGATACCTGTAGTGGAGAAAAGAAACCGCTAGAAGAAGTGGTTGAGGAAACAAAGAAATCTGTTTCTGAGGTTATTTTGCCTCCGCCTGTCCCTCAACAAAAAGTCGAGACAGAGCCTGTTGCCGTACCAACTCAACCACCTACCCAGCAAGCACCCCAGAACAGTCCATCTAAATCCTATGACTGCTCTGGGGATGTCTATAACTGTGGGGATTTTAAACTTCATTTAGAAGCTCAAAATGCCTTTGACTATTGTTATCAAATCAATGGAGGAGATATCCACAAACTTGATCGGGATAACAACGGGGTAGCTTGCGAAGGATTGAAAAAATAAAAAATCTTTAATTCTCCTTGAGAGCGGGTTGGGAGAGATCTTCTTCTGGATCATCGTCACCTTGCGGCCCCACAATTACATTAAACATTTTGACCTCTCCCCCTGTTTTTTCTTTTTCTTCTTTATTTTTCTTTTTATATCGACTGCAATTGTTTTGAAGCCAAAATTTAGAAGCTCCAAAATGTCCATCATTAATCATATTTATTACTTTCGACTCAGCGAGATCATTAACAACATCTCGAGAAATTCCTAGCACCTCATCGACATCTTGAGAAAAACCAGAATCAGCTTTTTTCCAGCGATAAAACATCATCCGATTAATGCCCACCTTTTGGCATGCGGTTTCAATGATTGGATTTTTTGAAAAAAGTTCTATGAGAAGTTTTTTCTTCTTCCGTTTTTCCTTTTTTGACATCCGAGGTTTTCCACTCATTTTAAAGTAATTTTTAGTGATTTTTTGTTCGTTAATTTTTCCCACCGATCGATAATGACCTGACAATATTTCGGTTCGATCTCGATCATCCGGCATTTTCGTAGGGTTTGTTCGCAAGCAAGAAGGGTTGATCCACTGCCTCCAAAAGGGTCGTAAACTATGTCCTCTCGTTGGGAGCTATTAAGGATTAATCGACGAAGAACAGAAATTGGTTTCATGGTGGGGTGCAGATCGTTTTTCTGTGTTTTTGGGCTGACAAGAACGGACTTATCCTGTGATTTGTGAAATTCATGTCGACCGTGCCAGCCATAGGCGATCAATTCGTGTTGGGGGAGATAATCCAATCGTCCAATGACCGCTCCTGTTTTTATCCAGACTAAGATCTGAGAAAGCTTGAATCCTTCTTCGATCAACGCTTCTCGCATGGGGAACATCATCTTATCCGAGTTAAAAATGTAGAAAGTATTTTTGTCTGCTAGGTTCTTTTTAACTGGGGCAAGCCATTTTTTCGTAAAATCCAGAAATTGATCGTCCGTTTGGAGTTGATCATTTTTAATGGATTCCTGTTTTATTTTAGACTTCATAAATCCTTTTTTGCCTTCCACGAGATCTACGCCATAGGGAACATCTGTGAGGAGAAGCTTGATTTGATCTTTGCTGAGGAATGATTTCACGAGAGCTTCATCAGTGGCATCGGCACAAAGAAGTCGGTGTTCCCCAAGCTGAAAGATGTCGCCGGATTTAATTACATTTTTTGACATGATTTTGAGGGTTAATATTTTCGAAACGTTTAATAATGACATCACAAAAACACGGATCTTTTTCGACTAAAAAAGCTTTTCTTCCGAGTTGATCACAGGCGACAAGCGTTGAGCCACTTCCACCAAAAAGGTCCAAGACACAATCGCCTGCTTTGGTACATCTTTTGAGCGGTCTTTCGTGGAGTGTGACTGGTTTTTCTGTTGGGTGCAGATAATCGGACGTTGGAAGTCGCTTGATGAGCCAGATATCGAGCAGGTCTAAAATATCATCGATACTTCGATTTCCATTTTCTATTTCCGGATTGAGAATTTCAGTAAATTTGGACGCCTTATCAGAAAGAAATGGTTTTCCAATAGTCCCGTATACACAAGGCTCATAACACTTATTGAAAGCCACCTGCGGAGTTGGGTTTGAGTTGTTTTTAATCCACAAACAAACTCGCTGATTTTTAATATCATTTTTTTGGTACAAATCCTGAAGCAGCCCGATATATTTCTGGTCACAGAAATAAAAAATATGAGTGTCTTTTTTACAGTGAGCTAATCCATTCAGAAGCGTGTGTTCTAAAAAAGCTCGATATTCTGCTTGGGATTTGTTGTCATCGACTGGTTCACAGAGATATTTTTGTTTTTTTCCTAACCCTTTTTG
Organism: uncultured Candidatus Peribacteria bacterium; assembly: GCA_964344775.1. GTDB lineage: Bacteria > Patescibacteriota > Gracilibacteria > UBA4473 > UBA4473 > CAYFMH01. The sequence goes on along the minus strand of CAYFOO010000057.1, from coordinate 4,876 downwards.
ATAATCGTAATTCAAGTTAAATGGTGGGTCGGAATAAATTACATCGACTTTGGTGTTGCCCAAAAGTTTTTTGATTACTTCTGGATCAGTAGAATCACCACAAATCAATCGGTGTTTTCCCAGTTGAAAAAGATCTCCCAATTTGGTTTTGGGATTGGTGATTTTTTCCAATTCTTTGCGGGTTTGGAATTCATCGTCCTCTATCCCGAGGGCTTCATCCCAGATAGCCGAAAGATCCACATCGTCGAATCCAACATCCAGTAGTAAATCGATGTCGAATTCTTTGAGAAGATCAAAATCCCATTCTCCAGTATTTTGGTTGAGGCGAAGATTAAGTTCTTTCTCCTTTTCTTCTTCTGGAATATTTACGTACACGACCGGAATTTTTTTATAGCCTAGGTCTTTGGCAATTTTTAGTCGAAAATGCCCTCCAATTACTACGTTTTTTCGCGATTTACTGCCATTTGCGATAATAGGATCTACGAGACCGAATCGCTGAATACTTTCTGTAAGTCGTGTAATGGAATCTTTACTCCATTTTCTAGGATTATAGGGAGCAGGGTTGAGAGTATTCGTTTTCACCTGCTGGATCAAAAGTTCGTTCATGAAAAATAAATTAAAAAATATTATTTTAGAATTCTAAATTAAAGAATATAAAAAAAACAAGTTTTGACAGAATATCAAATCTTCGCTTTAGGCTAGTAATAGAAACAAAAAACAGACAACTAATGAATTTGAAATATTTTAGAATTTTCTTTTAAAAATAAGAGTTAACCCTTTTCTAGAGAGGGTTAAATTTAGAAGTAATTTTCGGTGGCTTATTTTTTAATTTCATGGTAAAATAATAAGATTTATTATGCATAAATTCCAGAACGGTTTTCCCACTTCTAAATTTATCTTCATTAGCGAAAGTTTTGAAGGTCGCTCTCGTGCACCAGAAGCAGAAGTATCAAACGAAGCCATCACTCCAGTGGATTATTCCTTGAGTGATGCAGAAACCACTCGATTTGATCGTGAGTCTTCTGCAAGGCAAGCCCAAAGTGCAGAGTTTGATAAACATCATGCTGAGGAGTTTTCTGGCTTTGAAGCCAATTATGGAGCAGAGTTGGATGCTGCCTATGCTCCAGAAGAGGTTGATCAAGAAGAAGCTGTGGGAAATCTTGCTCCCGATATTGAACCGGTTGCAGAAGCTCTGGTTGAAAATCCTGATCAAACAAGAATTACGACTCCTCCGGTTGAGACCATGGAAGACAGGGATTCTCAGGAGCGATTTGATAGACAGAAACAAGAGATAGATAGTAGTTTTTTGGGAGGACTTATTGATGATTTTTCTGATTACACAACTGGACAAGTTATAGAACATGAAGACGATGACTGGAAAATCACAAGTGTTGGGAAATTTCTAGGCAATACAGCAACTTCTGTTTTATCTGGTATAGGATACGCAGGAGAAGGACTAGTAAAAGGAGTTGGTAGTTTCCTTGAGGGAGGATGGAATTTAGTATCAAATTTTGATGAAACAACAACTAGGTGGGGCAATGCCATGAAAGGGTGGGCAGAAAGTGCAAGTTGGGAAGGAACAAAAGAATTCTTTGGGAATTGGTGGAAAGACACCGTAGCTGTATGGGAAAACTCTCCTGCAGAAGGGAAAATCGGAATGGTAGTAGTGACTGCTATTGATGCATTAGGTGGTAAAGGAGCGGGGAGGTTGGCAAAGTTAGAAGAAATTATGAGAAAAGCTGGAGATTTGGTCCCTTTCGGTTCTCCTGAATTTGTGAGAAGAACCGAGGTCTTAAGAAATCATTTGGATGAAGTTTCTCCTGGGAATATCCGAAGGATCGAGGAAGAAACTATACGAGACGGAGTTGATCGAGGTTGGTTTACAGAGGCAGAGTTCAAAGAAGTTCTAGAACAAGAACATAGGCAGCTGCTTGAGCGGTTTGAAAGAGGAGAAGTTCGACTCACGAATAATTTCGAAGAAGATAAACTTGATGATATTTTTGGGAGCGGAGGCATTAAAACTAAATATGAATTAGATGATCCAGGTTGGGTTATGGTAGGGAAATACAATGAAAGACTAAAGCGAGCGAAAATCGAAACAGACATGAAGGTGGAAGGTCTAAATCCCAAGTATGCTGGATTTGACGGAGGGACAGATAAGTGGGGAGAATTTGAAATGGTGCTTGATCCGAGAGCTTTACAAGACAGGCTTTCATTTACTCATTTGGACAGCTTTAATGCTGGAGTGGGAAGAAATAATCCTTCTATGGGGCAATTAAACATGGAAGGGGCTTTACGTTCTCGTGCTATACTTAATGCGGAACGTCGATTACTTGAAAAAAAGTATGAAAAAGTTATTAATATAGACGAAAGAAATGAACGAATTGAAAGGGAATGGGAAAGCAAGTATAAACAGCCGGACAATGTTTATACAGAAACACAAGTACTTGGACCAATGAGACTAGGGCATGAAATCAAAGAAATTATTGTGCCAAAAGCATTTCGAGCAGATGTAGAGGAAAAACTTAAGAAATATCCTGAATATCGTAGATTTATAACCTATAAATAACATGCCTACAGAAACCCCGCCTTCGCATGATGATCTATCAGAATCTATTGAAATTCCAAGATATGAAAAAGTTATCCCTATTGCTTATTCCTATGGATTGGGAGATAGAGTAAATGTTTTGATGGTTAAAGACGTAAAAACAAGAAGGATTGTAACTTTTCGTTATTCTTCTAATTGGGAAGATCCTGTTCGAATTGCTAGCCCCAAAACTCAAGACGAAGAAGATGAAACAATGATTCTAATAGCTGCTAAAGGCAGCTTAACTTTCCTTGATAAAGCAGATGTCCCGGAAGAACCCATTTCTCGTGAAGGAATAGCTGAGTTTGCACGTCAATTAGCTGAGAAGATTAACAAAAAAAAAACTAAAGGCGGCTTAAAATCTTTGTCTGATGAAGTAGATAAATGATCGAAACACCGAATCCAGGAAACGAAACTCAAGAACAAGCCGAATCATGGCTTATAGAGCGTTGGAAAATGGATTTTGGAATTGTTACCCCCTGTGCTTATCGAGAAGATGAAGGAATCGCAGTAAGAAATAGAAACGGGGATACAGCAATTCTACGAAAAGAAGATGGATTTAAGATCCCAAGGGAAATTTCAGAAAGAAGAAGTGATGAGCTTATTAAGAAATTTGCAGAAGACGTAAGGGGCTCTTGGGACATTGCCAAAGAGGAACAAGATTGTACAGATCGAGAATTAGTAGAACAGAATGATGATTTTATGCTTTATCATCGATGCAATTGGAGTCTACTTGAACCAGAAGACAAAACAGAGATAAGAATAGAAGATGCAAGGCAACTTGCCATAAAACTTTTACGGAGGACGATAGATCAAAGTAAAGGTGATTGGGTAAGAACATTATATGGAGAAGATTTAGCAGAATTAGAAGCTCAAGAAAGAGAGGGTTTGGCATTAGGAAGAGATCAGGAAAAAATTGATTTTAGTGAACATACTTTCTTTTTGGAAGAAACTTCCCCTTTTTCTCAGTGGTATCCGGCAGAATTCTGGTTGGACGGGAGACGTTTTACAAGCGTAGAACAATACATGATGTGGAGAAAAGCTACACTATTTAACGACCTAGAAACCGCTCAAAGAATTATGGAAACGATATCTCCAGAAGAAGCCAAAAGACTCGGGCGACAAGTAAAAAACTTTTCTGAGGAAGAATGGAAAAGAATCCGAAAGTCTATTGTTTTCAGGGGAAACTATGCTAAATTTTCTCAAAATCCAGACTTCTTGGAACAATTACTTGCAACTGCTGGAACTTTAATTGTTGAAGCTAACCCAGAAGATGATATTTGGGGAATTGGAATGTCAGAAACTCAGGCTAGACAAGTATCCCCAGAACAATGGAGAGGGCAGAATTTATTGGGGAAAATTTTGACCGTTTTGAGAGAACATTTTCTCCAAGAACAAGCTCAAACTTAAGTTTTTCCAATCCCATATTCTTCTAGTGTTTTTAACATTTGTTCATGAACATTTGCCACCGTACTTGCAACTAAATAGTCTTGGTGAGCAAGTGGGTCAATTGGATTTCCTTCCAAGTCGGTAATCTGTCCACCGGCTTTTTCTACGAATAGTTTCCCAGCCGTTAAATCCCAAGGGAATGGTTCTCGATTATTTGGACACATAACCAGAGCTGTTTGAGACCCTTTGGCTACATTTGCTAAAGCATAAACCGGAGATCCTCCAGGACTGACTAATTTTCCAATCCTTCGATCTTCCCACATCTCAAGAATTTTTTCTACTTGTTCTCGATAATCTCTTGCAAAATGATAGGCAAGAACTCCTTTTTCAATACTTTGCCACTTCGTGAGAGGAAGCTTTCTTCCATTCAATGTCGTAACACTTTCTTCCGTCACTTGAAAAAGCTCATTTGTAAAAGGGTTGAAAACAATCCCCATAATAGTTTGACCGTCTTTCAAAAGAGATAATACCGTGCAAGCTGTGTTTTCTCGATCCAGATATGACCAAGTGCCATCAATAGGATCAAACGCCCATAGATACGGACTATCAGAGTCTATATTTTGCTCTCCAAATTCCTCTCCATGAAGTTTGTGGTCAGGAAATGCTCCTCGAATCGTCTCAACAATTCTTTGCTCGGCTTGTTTATCTCCTTCTGTAGCCGGACTTCCGTCTGGCTTGAAGAGTGTTTCAAAAGTAGCGGCTTCTTGAATGGCTAAAATTTCTGAACCAGCGGCTCTTACCGCTCGTGTTCCTACTTCGAGAAAATTATCTAATGACTCTTGTATGGTAACTTCTCACACCCCCGAACAAAAAACTTGTTCTAAATATTTATGATGTGTT
>CAYFOO010000056.1:0-9493 GCA_964344775.1 uncultured Candidatus Peribacteria bacterium | reverse complement strand
TGTATTAGGCGCACCGCCAGCGTTCATCCTGAGCCAGGATCAAACTCTTTGTAAATAAAAGAATTTGAATTGAACGCCGGATTTTCCAGCGTTCATGCCGATGAATCGGCATCAAACTCTTTGTAAATAAGTTGTTAAACAAAATAATTGTAAACAAATGAAATAAACTTGATATTTTTTACTCCGCATCTTGGTTGTAAAAAGACGCGGAATGCGTTCGAAATGGAAAAGAGCCTTCGTCGTCGCTGGAAGACTGCACATATTTCATTTTGCTCCGCAAAAATTTCACATGTTCCGTCTTCGCTCCTCTCAAAATCCAACCTGTCCTAATCTTTTTCCCTTTAGGTTGAATTTTGGCTTTAGGGGGGACAACAAAAGAAAACCCCTAATGCCTTTACTAAATGAGTAAGAGCTGGGAGACCTTATTTATTTTTGAGGTGCTTGTCAAGAAAAATCAAAGGAATTTAAACTTTATTGGCTCTTGCCTAGCAGATTCTAAAAATTTTTAAGAATTTTAAGCATAATAGCATAAATATTTTTGTTTCGATAGTTGAATCTAAATTCGCATTCTTTGAGGTGGATATTAAACTTTGAAGAAGCAATTCCATTAAACTTAGAAAGCCTTCTTTTAGCAAAACTCCAAAAGCTTTCAATGCCGTTAATATGAGACTTTCCTCTTACAAATTCATTCTTTCCATGATGCACTCGATAGTGATCATACCCGTTTAAAATTAGTCCATCATAAGCTCTCCAGCCGTCAGAATGAATAGTTGATCCTTCGAGAACTTTTCCCTGTATAATGGGCAATAGTTCTTCTCTCGAACAATCTTTTACGATGGTTACAAATACCTTCCCATCTCGTTTGAGAATTCCAAAAACAGGTGTTTTCCCGGCCGCTCCTCGTCCTCGTTTTCCTCGTACACGCCTAGCTCCAAAGTAGCTTTCATCGATTTCCACCTCTCCAGAAAACTTAGCTTCTTCCAAAGAAAATCGTGCAATTTTTTCTCTAAAAATATTGTAATATCGATCTGTTGTTCTCCGATTTAAGTCTAAAATTTCTGCTGTTTTTGAGCTGGGTAAATCTTCACAAAAACACTTCAAAATTTTTTTTATTTTCAATGTCGATATTTTCCTATGTTTTAGCATGTTTACAGATTATCAGCTGACAATCTGCTACTCAAGAGCCACTTTATTTTATGTGGTACAGAGCAATCCCGGCAGCGACTGAAACATTGAGCGAAGATTTTTGTCCACACATAGGGATTTTTATGTGTCTATCAGCTACTTCTAGTGCTTCTGGACTAACTCCTTCCACTTCATTTCCTAGTACCACCGCTATTTTTTCATGAAGAAATTCAGCCTCAAAAAGATCCTCAGCCTTTTCGGTTTGTTCGAGAGCGATAATTTCAAAACTCTCCTTCTTCAGGGTTTTGCACAAATCTATTACTGACTCTTTTTTTTCCCATTCAATAAAATCCTCTGCTCCGAGTGAAACCTTTTCGATCCTTCGATCTGGTGGTGTTCCGGTATAGCCACAACAATAAACTTTATCGAATCCTGCACCATCTGCGGTGCGAAAAATAGATCCGACATTGTGCAGAGAGCGGATGTTTTCAAGAATGACAACTTTCATAGAACTTAGTTTTTAGAGCTTAGAACTTAGAAAAAAATAGTCGCGAAAACTAAGTTCTAAGCTCTAAGTTCTATTTCTTTATTTTTTGCTTTTCGCTTTTTCTTCTTTTGCTTCTTTCTTCCCAATGTCTTCTGTAGTTTTACCTTTTCCAAGAACTTCCGCTTCTTTTTGAGCCGCTAATTCTTTTTTTTGCTTTGGGGTGAGTTTTTCTTTTTTTACTCGCTCCTTTTTTTCTTCCCCAGCTTTAGCAACTTTTGTTGTTTCTTCGGTAATTCCCATGTCAGCTGCAGCTTCTCGAGCCCATTTTTTCAGTGTTCGAATTGCTTTTGCAGAGAGCTTCATTCGTTCTACCCGTCCAGTAAGTGGGTTAAAAATTCTTTTTCGAAAAAGATTCGGTCGAAAAGTTCGTTTTGTCGCTTTCAGAGAGAACGGACGGTTATTTCCGCTGGTAGTTTTTTTGCCGAGAAGGTCACATCTTCGAGCCATTTTTATTCAGTTACAAATTACAAATTACAAATGAAGAATTATTAAATTCGTATAAATGCCGGGCGATTGTAGAAAAAAAGTGCAGTTCGTCAAGCTTAATCCTTTTTCTCTCCTTCTTCTTTGATGAGTGAGATGGAAGCGAGTAAATCACCTTCTGCCAGACGCATCAAAATCACCCCTTGCGTAGAACGTCCTGCGGTTTTCACTGTATTTAGTGGAGTTCGAATGGTTTGTCCATTTTTTGTCACCATGAGAAGGTCTCCTCCTTCTAGATCTGTATCAGAAATAACTCTGGCACCGATTATTTTTCCAGTTTTTTTAGTAAGATTGGCTGCTTTTACCCCAGAGCCGCCTCGTGATTGTGCTCGGAAAAGATTTACTTTCGACATTTTTCCGAGTCCATTTTCCATTACAACCAATAATTTTGCCTCTTCGTCGCGGAGAAGATCCATTTCTATCACCCGATCTGCTCCTTTCAATCGAATTCCTCGTACTCCAGCAGCAGACCTTCCCATTGGACGCACATCTGCTTCAGGGAATTTAATAGACTTCCCCTCGTTGGTGACGATAAATATTTCGTCTTCTCCCGAAGAAACCCTAGCCCATTGTAACATTTCTCCTCCTTTCAGCCCACAGGCAATGAGACCACTTCTTCGAATATTTTGAAATTGGTCGAGGGCAGTTTTCTTCACTGTTCCTCCGGTAGAACACATGAAAATATATTCTCCTGCAGCTCGGCTGAGATTGAGAATCTCCGTGATTTTTTCTTCTGGCTGCAGTTGAAGCAAATTTACAATTGGCGTCCCTTTTGCCGTACGACCAGCTTCTGGGATTTCATACATCGGCAGAGAAAATACTCGACCAAGACTGGTGAAGAAAAGTAGATCGTTGTGATTGGTCCCAAAAGTGGTTTTGATAATCACATCTTCATCTTTTGTTTTGGCTCCCACGACACCGCCCCCCCCACGTCTCTGGGTTCGGAAAACAGATGGGCTGAGCCGTTTTACATAATTTTCTTTGGTCAGCACGACCAGCATTTCTTCATCTGGGATCGTGTCTTTGGCACTAAATTTCCCAAGCCCCTGTGGATGTACTTTGGTTTTTCGTTTGTCGCCAAATTTTTCTTTTACTTCTTCGAGCTCTCTTTTGATAATGTCAGCCATTTTTTCTCGGCTGGCGAGGATGGACTCTAATTCTTTGATCAATGCCAATTTTTCCGCTAATTCATCTTCGATCTTTTTTCTTTCAAGACCTGCGAGAGTTTGGAGTCGCATTTCCAGGATTGCTTTGGCCTGAATTTCTGTAAGTCCAAACTTCTTTTGGAGAGCTTCACCGGCAAGTTCTTTGGTTTCAGACTTTTTGATCGTTTCAATCACTTCATCGATGTGATCGAGTGCAATTTTCAATCCTTCCAGGATATGTGCTCGTGCTTTTGCCACGGCCAGATCGAATTCTAATCTTCGACGAACCACTTCAAACCGGTGAGTCAAAAAGTGTTCTAGCACTTCTTTCAAATTCAAAAGACGTGGATTGATACCATCGGTTAGAGCAATCATATTTAGATTAAAGCTCTTTTGAAGCATGGTGTTTTTAAACAACTGATTGAGAATCTTCTTTGGAAAGGCGTCTTTTTTTAGTTCGATAACAACTCGGATTCCATCTTTGTTAGACTCATCTCGAAGGTCAGAAATTCCTACTATTTTTTTATCTCGGACCAGGTCTGCAATTTTTACGATTAATTCCGCCTTATTTACTTGGTAGGGAATTTCTGTGACGATGATGGCAATTCGGCCACTCTTAAATTCTTCCAATTCTGTTTTTGCTCGCATGATCACCCCACCACGTCCGGAGTGATACATTTCTTTTATCACGCCTCCGTCATAGATTTCTGCACCAGTTGGGAAGTCTGGCCCCTTGATATGCTTTAGAAGCCCGTCAATCGTTGTTTCTGGATTATCAATCAGTTGAATTGTTGCATCACACACTTCTGTGAGATTGTGTGGTGGAATATTCGTAGCCATTCCAACGGCAATTCCCATAGTTCCATTGAGCAGAAGTTGTGGCACTACAGTAGGGAGTACAGAAGGTTCTTCAGCCGTAGCATCGTAGTTGGGGGCAAAATCAACCGTTTTCTTCTCAATATCTTCCAGCATTAGCTCGGCGACCTTGGTCATTTTTGCCTCCGTGTATCGCATCGCTGCTGGATTGTCTCCATCGATCGACCCAAAGTTTCCCTGTCCATCTACGAGTGGGTACCTGAGGCTAAAATCTTGTGCCATTCGGACCATGGACATGTACACCGCGGAGTCTCCGTGTGGATGATATTTCCCCAGTACGGCACCGACTACGGTGGCTGATTTTCGGTATTTTGCTCCCGAACGAAGCCCATTCTCATGCATTGCGTAGAGGATCCGTCGGTGCACTGGCTTCAGTCCATCTCGCACGTCTGGCAATGCTCGAGAGACAATCACGCTCATGGCGTAATTCAAAAAGGAATCCTTGATGTCGCTGGTGATATCAATCGGAAAAACATTTTTTACATTTTCTATTTCAAAAAGAGTGGGGGCCGATTCTTCTTCGTTTTCAGGATTTGAAGCGGCCCCATCCTCAGAATCATTTTTTTCCTGCTCAGGAGTGCCTTCATTTTTTGAAGAATCTATTTCCGAAGAAGATTCTTCGTCCTTTTTTTCGTTATTTTCTTCTGCTTCTGGATTTGTATTTGTATTTTCGTCAGTCATAGAGTAGAAATTAGTTTGTAGAGCTTAGAACTTAGACATTTATTTTTCATCCAAATAAAAAGCCTTCGAAGAGTACTAATTTATGAGATAAAAACAAGCGTTTTTCTGGGGATTTTCCGCTTTTTTTTGGTGTATTTTTTTTCGGTCAAAACAGGCTATTCTTTTGACTCAAAAACAAAGCTGGAAATCAAAAAGGCCAGTGCCGGCAGAGAAAACCAAAATTGATAATAATCAATTAGTATTTGAGCTACGAGAGATTCTTCATAGATCGTGATGTCTTTGGCAAAAAGCATCCCCTCCACAAAAGAATTTCCCGAAAGGTAGATCAACATGGTGGAGAGAAAAAGCAGGGCCGAAAGGGCGGCAAATCCCGCATGAAGCCCTGTTCGCATGGCCCAATGTTCATGTTTTTGCATAGAGACGTGAAATCCGCTTTTTACCACTAAAATTACAATGGCAAAAAGCAGCAGAGAAATTCGAATGGCTGCAAAAATTTCTGCTTCACTTTCTCCAAAAAGACTCTGAAATCCTGGGGAAATATCAAAAACAAATTTTTTTAGTGCCCCAGCAAGCCCATCCGCGGTCATGATGGCGATGTAGATGGAGAGAATCAGTTTGATCGTAGCCGATTGTCCCAGAAGGAAATTATACGCAAAAAGCATGATAAATATGGAGACCAAAACCAGATTCCAAGTTAGTACAATTTCCATCTACGGAGTAGGATAACAGCTTCGTAGGAAGTTCACAACAATATTAATTTTGTTTTTATCAAGGTTTATGATATAATAACAAGTTCTTTTGCATCTAAAAAAATAAACAGATAGTTCTCTGTTTTTAGAAATCTTGAAATGTTAGTCGTCTCAGCATTGCTGATGTCCCTAACTAAAGATTTTTTGAAAGCAGACACCCTGTCTGTTTGAGATTTCCAGGCTATTTTTTGACCATAAAATTTGTAGTTAAGAAGTAGCCCGGAAATCCTTCTGGGCAAAACTAGGGAGTAATCAGATGATCCGTTTCTTTTTTGCCATCGTTCTTTTCGCCACTACCTCGCTCATCACCAACCCGGCTTCGGCCTGTGGTGCTCCGAGCGGAACCCAAGAGGTCCAGCAACCCTCCGTGGTGGCGGACTATTGGACCATCTCGGTCCAACCGGCCGCTTACGGCATCCCCAAGTGTGGGGATGCCTACCACAAACAGGGCAAAATTGCCCTCTTGGCACGCCACGATATCCCCAGGGACATCCTGGCGTACGTGGCTGACAAGCTTCAGGGCTCCGACTACACCCCTTCGGGAGTGGTCTGGGTGAAGCTGAAGAAGAACACTTCGGCGTCCCGTGAGGTTGCCCTTGATTGGGCCAGCCGACGCGGAATCGAAGCCGTCGTCTGGGCTAACTAGTAGCCCAATAGACAAGGTGAAATGGTGGTGGTTTGTTCGCAGACCACCACCAACCTTTTTAAACTTGGTTTTTTCCCCATTCTATGCTATAATTAGCAGATAAAATTATGAATTGGTTACAAATTGCCGGCATCGGAATGATCAGCCTGCTTCCCATCTTGGGATGGCTCTGGTTTTTCCAAAAAAAACAACCGGAAAAAAGGTCTTACGTAGTTCTGACATTTTTAGCAGGAATGCTGTCGGTATTGCCGATCAAACTTTACGAAAAATATTGGAATACCGCGGTGGGGTACTTTGAACATCTCAATCTTTTCAAATATTTAGCTGATTTGGTGGAATATCCGGCTCTTTCCAAGCTTTTGGCCTATATTTCTGTACATGCGGGGGTGGCCGTTAGTTTGTTTGTTTTTACGGCCATAATTATGTTTTTTCTAGAAGTTTTTTCTGGAGATAATACGGTGAAAGTGTATCGCCAAAAAGTACAAAAAATCTGGGAAGCCCCGGTTTTTTTCATCATGATTGGAATTTTATGCGGAATTGTAGCTTATTGCGTATCGCTTTCTTTGCCACAAAAAATCTGGTTTTTTGTGGTGGTGGGGATGTTAGAGGAATTTATCAAGCACTTAGTTCTTCGATTTTCTGATGATGAAAAAATTCAATCGGTAGATGATGCCCTTGAATTTGCGATTATTGTAGCATTGGGATTTGTATTTATAGAGAATATTTTGTATTTCGAAAAAATTTGGAATGGATCTTTTGCTGCTACGAGTATTTTTGGATTTATTCTCTTGCGTTCTACTGTTTCTGTCGTGGCTCACATTGGATTTTCTGCTATTCTCGGGTATTTCTACGGAGTAGCCCGATTTGCAAAAGAGATTTATCAAGAAGAAGTGAGCCAAAGGAAGCATTTTGTTCTCGAAAAAATACAGCAAGTGTTGCATTTGAAGGGAGCCACTCTTTTCCACGAAGAAAAAATGATGGAAGGCATGCTTCTAGCCATGGGATTTCATGCTGTTTTCAATTCTCTGCTGGAATATGATAAAATGATATTTGTTATTCCTTTCTTAATTTTTATGTTTTTAATTGTTCTCAATCTTTTCCATCGGAAAAATTTTCATACCCGAGAGGGGCATTTTTTCTCACTTTCCTAATTTTTTAATTCCAAAAAATGACAAAAAATCACAACGACGCCAAAAACATTTTCGACATTATTCCCAATTATAACCCCCACATTGGGGTGATGGGATCTGCCTCTGGCTACCTTATGCGAAATGAAAAAGCCGTCGAAGCGGCTCGAGAAATAGGTCGACAAATTGCAAAAAACGATTGCATCTTGGTAAATGGTGCTTGTCCAGGCCTGCCAGATGAAGCGGCCCGAGGAGCAAAAGAAATGGAAGGAAAAACCTTCGGAGTTTCTCCAGCGATTTCTATCAAATCACACATCATCAAATATAAATCTCCGGTAGAATTTTATGATGAATTTCTTTTTACCGGGCTCGGACTTATGATGCGAGACATCATCAACATCAGATCTTCAAACGGAGTAATCATTCTGCCCGGAGGAACTGGAACACTTAACGAGTTTACCGTTGCCTATGATGAGGGAAAACCCATAGGAGTTTTGACGGGGTACGATGGGATTGCTGACCACATAGATGAGGTTCTGGAGTTTTCTCATCGAAAAGTGACCGACCGAATGGTTTTTTCTTCCGATCCAAAAGAACTGGTACAAAAACTACTAAAAATTATAAAAAAAGTAGAAGTCTCAGCTATGTTGGATGATTATTTGATTGGAGATAGTGGAGTAGTCACAAAAATAGAAGAAGCACAAGAAAGAGCCGTCGATGAATTAAAAAGCAACGATTTAAAAATCATCAAACGAAAACGCGAAACACAAAAAAATGGTACCTAAAATAATTTACTTTCTCTTTTTTCGTCGTTTTTTCCCAGGGTCTAGAGCTTTGTCGTATTCATAAACCGCTCGTCCAACACGTTTGAAGAAAGCATATTTTTGTAGATTCAGAGAAATAGTTCCAATTCGAATATCTCTTTTTTTCAAAACAGCTTCAATAATTTCTTGTCGTTTCATTGGGCCTTTGTTTTCGATAAGCACGGTCTTGATCACATCACAAACTGTTCCTGCCACCATTCCCCACTCTTTGAGCCCATACAGCCCGCGTCCTACCAGGATAAATTCGTCGTGACGAATCAATTCATTGTGAATAGCTTGAGGCGTAACTCTTTTTTTCGCAGAAAAGTCATTGAGCACATGTCTCGCAATATCAGAAAAGTGGAGTGGTTTTCCCATAGATTTAAGAATGATCAAAATCTTGTCTTTAATTGATCGAGGATTTATGTGTCGCCAACTGGCAAGTCCCCACTTCCCCTCTGCTTCACAAAATCCTTTGTCAATGTGTAGAACGGAGGCAACCATTCCTGGACTAGCTTTTTCTCGTAATGTTCTCTCCACATCCTCAACGGACATAACATTCCCTTTTTTTTGTAGTACCTTTTGGACGGACTTTATTAGCCCACGAACGCCCGGAAGCGTAATCCCTGATACTCTCCAAAAAGCGTGATGAAATTGATTTTTTTCTTGCTTGATCAGTTTATTAGAAATTCGCATAGCTAATTTCATAGCATTTACATCAGCATGCTTTTCTTCGTTTATTCTTTTTAACATTTCAGAAACTAGCAATTCTTCAGACATAACCCCACCATGTTCTGACAAAACAATATGAGCCAGCTCATGGATAAACCGCATTGATGGATCCATTGATATTCGAGCCAGCTTTTTGATAGCCATCATCTCAATCTGTCGCACTCGTTCTCGTGTGATGGAATAACTTTTTCCAATTTTATCCAAAGTTTCTCGTGGAATTCCCCCCAAAGAAAATCGTCGAGAAATAACATTCTGTTCCTTTTCTGTCAGAAGACTAAGGATTTGTTCCATTAACTTCGGAAAATCGATCTGTTGTCGGTTTTGAGAAGGGGTCATAAGATTGGGGGAGGGTTAGTAAAGAAAGTAAAATAATAGCCACTAAGTACCCTACCAAAGGGGCTTTTTTTGTCAAATTTTTTTTAGAAAAATTCATAAATTAAATGAAAGTAAAACTAGAAAACTTGGGTTTTAATTTATTTACATCTTGCAATATAAGAAAAAATAGAATTTTGTCAATACTTTTTTACCCGAATTACGAAATAGCAAAGAATTGATAAGCAAGGAGGATACGAAGATAAT
>CAYFOO010000055.1:0-9532 GCA_964344775.1 uncultured Candidatus Peribacteria bacterium | reverse complement strand
TTTTCTCTGAAATCGCTTATTTATGCGGTTAAATGCGATGGGTGTGAAAAATTGCTATTGCACATATTGACAAAATACATTTTATCAATTAAATAAGTTTGTTCTTTAAAATTTCGTATGGCTTGCAGATTCGGGTGTTTGTAGTTGCACCTGCTAAGTTTTTTTAACCTAGTCAGGGGCGGCTCGAAACCTGCCCCTGCAGGCCAACAGGAGACCTGTCATGGCACTAAAAAGAATCCTAAGCGTTATCGGCCACGGGCTATATTATTGGCAATCCGATTATGTGGACAAGAATGGATATTTAAAGAAAAAAAAAGACGGTGGAAATTGGGGAGCAATAAATAAGGCACTCCTTTTGGGGGGTTTCTTCGTATTCGCCTACGAGGGAGTTGTCGATCCTCCTCGCGGATCCATACTTTCCCTTTTGATGCTCCCAATCTGGTTCGGTCCGACCTGCATACTCCTCTATTTCGAGATCAAGGATGCGATCATGGAAGCCTTCTTCCGAGAATATCCGGAATACGCCATCCCGATTACGAGAACAATCAAGGGGGTGATCATATTCGTGATTGCCGGAGGCATTTCGGGCTACTGCTATTTTACCGATTCCCATTACATTGGTGTGACCATACGACCATCAGAATGGATATGGGAAGCATTGCCCGATATGTTCTTCCTGAACGGCATGGGGACCTGTTTTGTCGCGTCTCTCCTTGGGTTGGGATGGGCCATCATGCACCTCAATGGGATGGCCTCACGACTAAGTAACTGGCCATTACTACTCCCACCTCCTTCAGCGATGCCAATCTATCGAGGATGAGAAAAGGAAGAAGTTCTTTTTGCAGGGGAATGGGCGGTTCAACGTTTGAACCGCCTTTTTTCCATATTTATGATACTAAAACTTACATGATAGTTCTTTGAATTTTTGGCCGCCAAATTTTCACTCCATCCACTCACACCATCTCAGCTCAAATTCTCACACAAACATATCTTTGAGGCACACAAATATCCACCGTCACAAAAAAAGCTGTAGAAAAACACCCCACCATTTCGCCGCACAACCATTCGCAATTCCTTTTTTCTTCAAAATTTCATTTCAGATACTCAGACCTCTGTTTTCCCAGATTTTCCAATTCGCTGCCAATTTTAAACAAGGATTTTACCACTTCATCAGATAACACCACATAAACTTTTCCCCATAAAATCAGTAAATCAATTTGCTACGAATTATTTTACCTTTTTAACCTACTTGATACTTAATACCTGATACTTCCCCCTTATTTTAATTCCGCTTCCACCGCTGCCTCGAAAGCTTCTGCCCCAATCGCACCCGGCATCACCTGCCGCCCAATGAAAAGAGCCGGTGTTCCTGATACCCCAAATTTGGATCCCTCGGCTTTGTCGGCTTCAATCTCGGCTACCATCTCCTCATCTGCCATGCAAGCATCGAATTCTTCCACGTTCAAAACAAGTTCCTCAGCCAAAGATCTAAAGTAAGATTTTGCTCGCTCCCCTTTTCCACTCCAATCTTTTTGTCCATCAAATATTTTGTCATGCATGATCCAGTAGGCTTCATTGCCACCGAGCTTTTGTGCACAGTTCGCAGCCAAATGAGCATCCGTCGCTTCTGCGTGAAACCCGAGTGGAAAATCCTTCATGATGTACTCAATCTTGCCCTCTGAAATTAAACGTGCAATTAGTTCCTTGTTGTTGTCATGCAGTCTTTTGCAGTACGGACACTGGTAGTCCGTGAATTCTACCACTCGCACCTTCCCTTTTCCTTTTTTCGGTTCAGAATCCACGTCGGCAAATTCTGGTAATTTAATGTATTTCCCTGGTTTAAACCCAACCTTTGCTGAATCCAAGAGGTACAGTCCTTCTTTTTCAGTCAAAAGTGGAGCGGAAGATTCAACGAATTTCTGTCCTTCATCATCTTCATGACTCTCGATCCCATCCCCCAAAAAATATTGCGGCACCGAAGTAACCTCAAATTGGCTTATCAAATCCTTTCCCTCAGCTTCACTTACATCCACTGTTCGAATCAGAAATGCTGGAGTTATGGCTTGCCGAAGAGCTGGTACAGATTGATCCGTATTACACTTCGATCCACAATCCTCATCATTCAAAATAATAAGCTCCACTGGTGTACCTGGCACAGGAATCCAGGTTTTGTTATCAAAAACGGCAAACTCATTATCCCCTCCCATCTCGACTTTGAATTCCTCAGACAAGTTCTTTACAGAAACATAAGTCTGCCCTCCAGCTCGCACAATCTTTTTGGAAGTATCAAAACTCTGCGACATCAAAACATCTGTCAGCAGACTTCCCACCGCAAGTCCCCCAAAAAGAACACAAAGCCCCAGAAGTACAAAATGCCGTCGATCGAGCTTTTGAATGATTTTTTTCATTTTTATTAGTTAAATTTAAATTTTACTGTTTGTTGTTAGTTGCCTGTCCACCGTAGTTTAAAATTATTTTTAAAATAACGAAGGTGGATTAGTTGCTAACTGTTTAACTCCCGCACGATCCTCCCCCGCCACGGCGAAAGTTTCCTCCTGAGGATACAAACTCCATGGGAGCAATCTCTACATGAGAACTAAATCCCTGTGCCACTACAGAAGTCTTGAGAAAAGACCCCGCTGCAACACCTATAAAAAAGAGAGAAACAAAGAATAACACTTTCATCGCTCGACCAACTCTATGGTTCTTTTAGAAAAAATCAAAATAAAATATTCTTTCTCTTTTTATTCTTAAGTTCTTCTTATCAAATCCCCTATGAATGTCGCGTCTCTTACCAAAAATCTAAATCTTTTTGCTTCTTTTTGGTTATAAAAAGAAGACTCACTCTAGGAAAAAGCAATACCCTCTAAAATGAACCACCTTATTTGTTAAAAACTCACAAAAACAAAAAAAACGCTTGAATTTCCGGTCCAGACGTGGTATAATGGGTGGATTTATAAAAATCACCCTTCAACTTCGTTCAGGGTTTCAACTAATAAATCATCTTCAAAAAAATGAAAAACAAAAACAAAGACCAGCTCGCCGAACTTCTACAGAACCTGGCAGAATCAGTCGCCAGTGCCAAATCCTCTGCCAAAGCGGCAGAAAAATGGATGGAATTACTCGCCAAAGAATTGGGCGTAGAAACCGATGCCATTAATATTAAGGTAGAAGAAATCGCAGAAAAACGAAAAGAAGCACAGTTATCTGACGATGAAGAAAAAGTAATCGAAGGAGTGTTTGACGGTCAAAACATGATCGCTGCAGATGACAAAAGATATCCGGTCCCTGCAAACTACGCTTCAAAATCAAAGCTTATTGAAGGAGACGGACTCAAACTGATGATTCAACCAAATGGAGCTTTCGTTTACAAACAAATTCATCCCGCTCCACGACAACTACTCACTGGTAAATTGGTACTTGATGGATCTCAATACCAAGTACTCGCTGAAGGAAAAACCTACAATGTACTCTACGCTTCGGTAACCTTTTTCCGAGGAATGGTGGGAAATGATGTAACAATTGTCGTCCCAGAAGATACAAATTCTCAATGGGCCGCCATCGAAAATGTCCTCCCAGAAGGCTCTCTCGAAGCCGAAAAAGCGGAAAAAGAAGCAGCCAAAAAAGCAAAGAAAGAAAAAGCCGCGGCTTAGAAATTTAATTTGGTCTTAAAAGTTTTCAAATATGAAACGATCCCAAACGGGGTCGTTTTTTTTATAATTCTCTCTCCCCTTCTGCGATTTTTTCTCCCCTTGCCTGTCGGCCGAAGCCTTGGCGAAGGCTGGACAAGGGGAGATACTAATATCAGTTGTTTTCAACCTTGTAAAAAGTTACAAACACGAGTTAACATCAAACTTGCTAGGAGAGGGGTTTTGAGTACAACAGAAATCCACACACACAAGCCAAAAATACATAATTTGACATTTTTTTTTATTATTTCACTTGACAAAAAATAAGATCTGTGATATAAGTCTCTTGTAATTATTTTATTATTTTTTTAACCCTTTTTAAAATGAGTGAATTAGGAAAACAAAGACCTTCGATGGAAAAACCAAAAAAACAAAAACACTTTCTAACGCTTGGAGGAACATTGACGATTGGTGCTTTAGCAGTTGTTGCCTCTGTTGATGATTATAGGACAAAAGCTATGAATTCATTGGGGATTTCTCCTCAAAACGCTCAAACAGAACAATTTGAAGCTATTCAAGAACTCGGAAAAGCATTGCTTGATCGATCACGGGAACTCACAGAAAAAGAAAATTTAGATCAAGAAAGAAAAGAATTTGAAAGGTTGGCTGAGGATTTACTTAAAGATTTGGAGAAAAAACAAAAACCTGGGTGGGACATATAAAAAAGCTGTAATGACTAAATATCCTTAAACTAAGCGAAGTATCACAACTTCGCTTTTTTTTATCCAATTTTTGACTTTTCCACTCAAAAATCCACAATAAAATCGATGAAAATCAGAAAAGCCATCCTCCCGGTCGCCGGATTTGGAACTCGGTTTCTCCCAGCTACCAAGGCTCAACCCAAGGAAATGCTACCGATTTTTGATACCCCAGCGATCCAATTCATCGTGGAAGAGGCTGTAGAAGCTGGCATCACGGATATCATCATCATCACCGGGCGAGGAAAACGTGCTATCGAGGACCACTTCGATGCAAATTTTGAGCTAGAATCTGCCCTAGAAGAAAAAGGCAAAGCCGAGGAATTGGAAATGATCAAAAAAATCTCCAATCTGGCGAATTTCATCTACGTCAGGCAACCGAAACCTCTGGGAGACGGTCACGCGATCCTGTGTGCGAAAGATCTGATCGACGAGGATGAACCGGTCGTGGTACTCTTCGGAGACGACATAGTCGACAATGCTGGCGGGAAAAATGCCACCCAGCAACTCCTCGACGTGTACGAAAAAACAAACGATCCTGTGATTTTATTGGATGAAGTCGATCCTCGAGATACTGATAAATATGGGATCGCTGAATATAAATCTGGTAAAATCAAAAGTCTCGTAGAAAAACCAGCCCCTGCCCAAGCTCCTTCCAATCTCGGAGTCGTGGGGAAATTCATCCTCACACCGGAAATCCTGAGAATTTTGGAGAAAATCAAGGCTGGAGAAGACGGAGAAATCCGCTTGATAAACGCCTTCAAGCGATTTATCGAAGAATCCGGCTCACTTCAGGGAAAAATCCTCGAGGGCCAAAGATTTGATACCGGAGATAAACTTGGATTTTTGAAGGCTACGCTCCATTTTGCCACAAAAAAAGAAGGGAAATCCATCGCACAGGAACTCCAAAAGTTTTTTGAATAAAAAAGAATTTTTCACTTCATCAAACAACATGTGAATGTCGCGTCTCATACTAAAAAGTAGATCATACGTTCCTCCTGGTGAAGCGATATGATATCCCTTAGGGGTTTGGGGGGATGACTGTTTGAGGCCCGGAAAAAAATGGGACCCCCGTCCCGATGAGTCGGGACGGGGAGAGGAGATGATGACGAAGCTTGTGTAGTTTTGCGATAGCGAAACAAAAAAAGCGTAGTCATTAACGACGAAGTTTCGTTCCCCCCAACGGTTTTTGGTTCGTTTTTGGCGGCAAAAATGAACATCCTCAAGACGTAATAGCAAAAATTCCGTTTTTTTGACAAAAAATAGTTGAAAATTTATGATATTTAAGCTATAATCTAAAGATATTTAATCTACAAATAAAAATATGAAACCAAAACCTCCTCAGTACGATGAACATATTCTGGAAATGCTGGAACAAGCAGAAGAATTGAAGTTTGATGGAAATTTCCAGGAAGCCATCAACATGCTCCAAAAAATCATCGTCGCTGAGCCCAAATGTACGGAAGCTTATGAAGAATTAGGAGATAATTTTTTGTCACTTCGAGAACTCAAGAAAGCAAAAAAAGCTCTTGATCAAGCATTAAAAATAAGTCCTGATTCAGCAAATGCACACTATCTGATGGGATTTTTGTTTTCTTTGGAAGAAAAATGGGAACACTCTGTAAAAGAATTACAAAAAGCCGACCACATGTTTCCAAACCACCCAGAAATTTTGCGATGTTTGGGATGGTCTTTTTATAACAGCAACCGAAAAGCACAAGGGATTGCTGTACTAGAGAGATCTGTCACACTTAATCCAAATGATCCAAATATCTTGTGTGACTTGGGCGTGTGCTACATGAACTCCGCTCAATATCAAGATGCACAAAAAACATTTCTCAAGGTAGTTAAAATAGATCCAAATTTCGAACAAGCCAAGGAATATTTAAACATTTTGAAAGCACTATTAAATTCTCAATCTTCAGATAATTCTGACGAAAAAAGGTTGGTTTAATAGTCTGTTTGACAAAAGCACTTCCAGCCTTACAATCCGTGGGCTCTTTTTTAAGATGCAAAACTTAATCTAACCATCGCCATTTGGCGAGGTTACTCCGTCTTAACTCCGCTGTGTAGCGGAGCTGAAGAGCGTAGTAAAGAAAACAAGACTTGGACAGATTAAGTTTTGAGAGGCGAAGATGACGAAATAAATGGAGTTTTTCACGCTAGTGAAAACGAAATAATGAAGTCGGCTCCGCCGACCGCACGAGTGGCGGAATGGTAGACGCGCTAGCTTGAGGGGCTAGTGAGAAATTTATTCTCGTGGAGGTTCAAGTCCTCTCTCGTGCACCAGCCTTCGTCAAGCTTCGGCTGGCAGGCCATCCCCAGAAGTGACTTCAATTTACGAGTTTTGCCACAGCAAACCTCTCCAATATTCCATCACTTCTTCGTCTCAAAATTTCATGCCTAATCGGTCGTAAAATTTGAGGGGAAAAGCTCTTTAAAAAAAGTTATCATAAAAAACTCCCAGAATTCTATCTACAAAGTTAAAAGTTGAGGACAGATGAAATTCTGAGAGGCGAAGACGACGAAATAAATGAAGTTTTTCACGATAGTGAAAACGGAATAATGTAGTCGGCTTCGCCGACCGCGGGGTAGAGCAGCGGTAGCTCGTCGGGCTCATAACCCGGAGGTCGGAGGTTCGAATCCTCCCCCCGCAACCAAACCAGAGAAACATTCTTTGAAAGTCGGATTTATCGCTATATCATGCGGTACGCCGTCTTTTAGAGTTATGTTCGAAACGAGGATCGTACAAATTTTACGTTTTCGAACATAGTTGGCCTTCTTCCAGAGTTTGGGAAGGTTGGCGAGTAGTTCAAATAAAGCTGTATGCTCGATGATCTCATCTCGAACTTCCTCAGCAATTTTTGCTTCTTCTTGGATTAAACTATCCTCTCTGGATTTGAACTTCTGTCTTTCTTTTTCCCAAAGGTTTTTGTCTTTGGAAGCGAGATTTGCCCCGAAGTTTGTTTCTCGAAGGAATTTTCTTTCTTCCCCTTTGTTTTTGTTCTTGAGCAGGGTTATTCGTTTTTGCTTTTTGTCTTCTTCGGCAAATTCTTTCTCGATCTCTTGGTGAAGGGCGTAGAGGTAGGCTTGTTTGAGTTCTTCGGTGATCTTGAAGCGTTTGAAATTCTGATGAAGAAAAGCCTCTACTACATCAAAGTTTATGCTGTTGGTGGCTTTTGAGCTGTTTTTTACTGTCTTGAACTTTATCTGATGGGGTTCGACTACGTCCACAAGCGTAGCTTCAGGGTTCTTATTTTGGAGTGTTGCTAACCTCCTTTCAAATCGTTTTGGGTTGGGAAGGGTGAAATTCATGTTCGCTCCCTTCTCATTCTGGATCATGCCGTTTGGGATGGGCGTTACGATGTCCAGCCGTTTAGTTCGAAGGGTATTTCTTCGCTTTTTTGATTGTCTGTTACGTTCGACCAGTTTTTCTTGAAGGAGTTCAAATTCTTCTTCGCAAATAGCGGGGGTGAAGCCACAGCCTTTTGTTCTCAGATCAATTTTGATCGTTTCTCCGTCCCTGAATTCTCTTGTCCACAGGCCGTAGTAGAAAGTGTCGTCCCAGAGTTGGAGTTGGCTAATCCGCTTTCCGGTTATGGCGTTCGTGTCCTTCCAGCCGTCCCTGTCCATTTCTTCGGCTATGGCTTCATCGCTCCATTCGTCGTATATCTTTCGTTTGAAGGCTTTTTGGAGGATCGGGAAGTTCGTAGGGTGCGGAATGAAATAATCTTCATCGTCGGCTACATACCCGATCTTTCTTGCCCCGCAGCGTTTCCCTTCGAGAGATTTTTGTTTTGTCCCCCGCATGCTGTCTTCGGAGAGTTTTTTGGAATAGTGTTCCGCAAAAACGAAAAATATCCCCAACATCATGTGGCCGGAGGAGTTGTTTTCGAAGGCGAAGCTGGTGAATTTGAGCCGAACTGCCCGATCATCAGCCAGTTGGATGACTTCGCCCCCTTCTTGCAGATTTCGAGCGAAACGATCGGGGGCGTAGCCAAGTAATCCTCTAATCTGTCCAAGTTTGACCCGATTGATAAGCATGTTCCATTTGTCCCGCTTGGTGGGGTTTTGGCACTTCTTATTTCCCCTACGACAAAGTGTTCAATATATTTGGTTCGGATTTCGTCGCATTTTTCGGGGGTGCTGGCGTAGGCTTCTTCGATTTGGCGAATGATGTCATCTTCGGGTGGAAAGTCGAGGGGGCGGGGTTTGAGGGGAAGGTTGTTATTTTCGGCATAGTGGAAGCATTGTTCGAGTTGTTGGGGAATGGAGGCTTTTTGTTTTTCATCGTCTTCGGTGCTTTTTCGGGCGTATATGGCGTATTCGACCAGTTCGGTGTCTTTGATCTTTGAGAGTTCTTGGGTGATTTTTCGGCGGGGCATGGGGGAAGGTTTTGAAATTGTGGGGTCGTTCGCTTGTGCTTTTATAATTAAATTTTAGACTATAAGCAATGCTTTATTGAAAGCTTAGTCATGAGAAACTCAAAATCTTACTTTTCTTTACCTTATGAACTTGAAAGCATTGAGATCAAGGATGATACAGATGTACGCTTTCCAAAGGCTTTTGCTAAAAAATTTATTGAAGAATTCACTGAACCTTCAAGCGTAGTTTTTGACCCCTTTGCTGGCTTTGGGACAACTTTAATCACAGCACAAGAGTTAGGCAGAGTGGGGATAGGGATTGAATATGAGAAAAATAGATGTGATTTTATTTCAAAATCCTTAAAACCCCCTTCTCAAGTCATTCATGGAAGTGCTTTAGAAATAGAAAGATATGACCTTCCTATGTTTGATCTTTCACTTACCTCTCCTCCGTATATGAGATTTTTTGATAAAGAAAATCCGTTCTCCAATTACCATGAAGAAGGCAGCTATGAAGGATATTTAGCGAGCGTAAGAAACATTTATCAGCAAATAAGTACATTGATGAAACCTGATGCAAAAGTAGTGATAGAGATTTCTAATACCTTTGAAGATGACAAACCAATGACCCCATTAGCTTGGGACGTAGCTCGGGTTGTTAGTGAAGTTCTATTTTTTGAGAGAGAGCTTATTTTTATACATGAAACAGGAAGTGAAAACTCAGAGGCTCAACACAGTTATTGCCTGATTTTTTCCAATAAATAACTTCTATGAAAACAAA
>CAYFOO010000054.1:0-9664 GCA_964344775.1 uncultured Candidatus Peribacteria bacterium | reverse complement strand
TAAAATCTCTTATTTCGCAAAAATTCCAAATTATTAAAGCGGCTTAGTATAAATACTGTTTTTTAATTTCTTTTTGGCCATCTGATCAGCTTGTCCACATGCCCTTCAAACCTTTTTAATTGCACGAGAAAGTTCGTCATTCTTTCATGAATTTGATTTCGGAATCTCTCTCGGATAGCACGGAATTTTTCCTCGAGTAGGATTCTTTCTTTTCTGGCTTGGTTTCCGGTGGCGATAAATTCAAATTTTGCTTTTTGGAGATCCATTATTTTGTTCGCTTTTTCTTTGCACCAGCCCCATTCATCAGAAACTTGAGTTTTTCTCAAGTGTGGGGTTCCGGCACATTTCCAGAGTACGTTTCTACAAATATCTTGGAGGCATTGGTGGTGAATCCGAAGATGTTTCACTCCCTGTGAAACGATAAATTCTGGATTGGAAACATTATCGTGATGAATCACATCGAATACTTTTTGTAGTTCTCGCATCTCATTGTGAAAATTTTTGGCCGCAAAATATTTGAGAAAAGTCATATTTTTACAATCTTCTTCTTGAGGGAGTTCAATTTCCCATTCGACATTTTCTCGGAGCGGACACTCGATTTTTTCTTGATCCCTGGCGATTTCAAGCCTTTTTTTTGTTCTTTCGTCCTGAAGGAGTTTTTCTTCTTTTGTTTCGATTAGGGCAAAGGCTTTTTCAGTTGTTAAAAGTAGAATCAAAAGTACTGGCACCAGGACCAAAGATATTTTTTTCATCGAGGGGAAGTGTACCGGATAAAAAAGATTTTTGCACCCCTTCGTCCCAAACTTTTTTAAAAAAATTTGGTTTGAAGTACAAAGTGAGGGACTACGGAGCATTATACGCATAACTTTTAAGGCGTTGGAGTATAAAACTTTCATTTTTATTCTTGATTCTTTTGGCACAATCTTTACATTTCCCACTTGCAAAATCGAAAATAAAAATAATGTCTAACAAAAATAGAAAATTAGATTATTAGAAGATTGGAAAACCTCTAATCATCAAATTATCCAACAATCCAATTTTCTTCAAAAAATATTTTATTTTTGAAAAATTAATTTCTAATTCCCAAACACTATGGCAAAAATGTACTACGATGTGGACATCGATGAATCCAAATTAAAATCCAAAAAGATAGCGATATTGGGCTGTGGATCACAAGGACACGCCCACGCACTCAATCTTCAGGATTCTGGATGTGAAGTAGTGGTTGGGCTTCGAGAAGGGTCCAAAACTTGGGCCTCAGCGGAAAACGCCGGATTAAAAGTGATGGAAACTGGAGCCGCTGCTGCGTGGGGAGATGTGATCGTCATGCTTCTACCAGATACGGCACAAAAAGCTGCTTATGAAAAATCTGTTGAACCAAATCTCACAGAAGGAAAAAGCCTTGTTTTTGCCCATGGATTCAATATCCGTTTTGATCGGATCAAACCACCATCTGATGTGGATGTCTGGATGGTCGCCCCAAAAGGTCCTGGACATCGAGTGAGAACTACTTTTGTTCAAGGCTTTGGTGTACCGGCTCTCTTTGCTGTCGAACAAGATGCCTCAGGTGATGCCCAAGACTTAGCTCTGGGATACTGTAAATTTATGGGAGCGGGACGAGCGGGGATTTTGGAAACCACTTTTACCGAAGAAACAGAAACAGATCTTTTTGGGGAGCAAGCCGTCCTCTGTGGAGGATGTGAGGAGCTCGTTCAGGCCGGATTTGAAACTCTTGTGGACGCCGGATATCAACCGGAAGTTGCGTATTTTGAATGTCTTCACGAACTCAAACTCATTGTAGATTTGATGTACGAAGGTGGTATTGCGGCCATGAATTACTCCGTTTCAGAGACAGCAGAATACGGAGGATATGTTTCCGGTCCACGAGTAATTGACGCTGGTACCAAGGCACGAATGAAAGAAATCTTGGCTGATATCAAATCTGGTAAATTCGCTGATGATTTCACTTCCGTCATGGATGAGGGGGGGACGAAACTAAAAAAACTCCGAGAAAAATATCAAAATCACCCAATTGAAGAAACCGGAAAAAAACTTCGATCTATGATGAAGATTGATAAAAAAGACTCAGGAGACGATAATTTTAATGCATCGAAAGGAGAATAGTTCTTAGGGGGTAGTTCTTAGCTCATAGAAAAGTGGGACTTCTCTCGCTTTTTTTAATTCATTTTTTGCTTTCTTTCAGTTTTTTTCCGTTGGAATTTTTCTTCCCAAGCTTCAAGAAAAACTGGACTTTTATGCTGAAATGCCTGAGTTAATTGAAACATTAAATAATTACATAATCCACAAAGCCAATTCCACTCTACAAGCATCTCCCAATCTTCCCCATAGCATTCATTTCCTTTCTCAATACAAAAATTTTCTTTTAATCTTATAGCCATAATCCAGTTCCAAACCTCCTCAATACTTACAGAATAAATTCCTTCTTTAAATTGCTTACAACTTTCTGCAAGTAATTCACCAATTCCTTCCGGGCTGTTTTCTAATTCTTCATGTTCAACATCACCAATTAAATAAAGATCACTCTTTATTTCGTAGATGAAACGCATACAATCTTCAAGGTCATGTAAAGAAGCTGCTATTTCTTCATCAAAATTTTCTTCTTGTGCCAACGAAAATTGATTATAGGCAAGAAAAGCCATTTCTGATAATTGGCCTGTCCATCTAATCCAATCTTCGTAAGTTGTATCATCTATTTCTCCTCTTTCAGCATTGAGGTTGGCAATTCTCTCTCTCAGGTCTTCGACCATAGCCTGTAATGAATCAAAAAAATTTGATTTTTCCATTTTTTTATAAAATCGTAAAACATGAATAACAAATAGAGGTGATTTGTCAAAATCTATTTGTGCTTTTTGCTCATTTGTGATATTTTTCCAATTGAAAAATGCAGAAATTAATTCTTTGGCTCGTTTGTACCCTTGGGATTTTACTTCCGTTTCACGGGGTGATCACCGTGTTTTTGCCAGAGCCTTTTCGATTTTGGAAGGAAGGAATTTTGATATTTTTATTGGGCGTGGTGATATTTTTGGAATTGCAACGGATATTTGTGGTCAAACCCCTTTCCAGTTTCAAAAATCTTTCTGTTTTGGTGAAGAAAATTGGCTTTCCCCTCCTGAAGCGAGGGGAAGAAACAGGGGAGTTTAAGTTTTCTGAGACTTTGGCTTTATTGTTTTTGATTTGGGGAGGAGGTTTGGTTTTGGTTAGTTCCGATTTTCAGACGGCAGGGATGGCTTTTCGTTATCTCGGTATGGGGTTTGTGGTATTTTTGATTTTGTCCCGGCTTTTGGCACATTTTGGAGAAAAATGGGGGAAAGAAGTATTCCAAAAATTTTCTTGGTGTTTCATTGGATCTTGTGTGGCTTCTGTTTTATTTGGTACATGGGCTGAGTATCTGGGGGGATTTGATATTCTGGCTCAGTTTTATTCTACGACGATCTCGAGTTGGGTTCCGGGACAGACTTTGCCTCTGTATCACGAAGTGGATGGGGCTGTGCGGATGCAGGGAGGATCTTCGGGACCAGTGGCATTTGCACATTTATTGTTGGTGGCTGTATTTCTCCTTTTTTTGAACGGGCGGAGACAATTTTCAATTTTCAATTTTCAATTTTCAAACAATTTTCAATATGCAATTTTTAATTCTCAAAAGAATTTCCTCTTATTTCTTACTTCTTACTTCTTACTTCTAGTTCTTGTCTTCGGGATTTATGAGAGTGCGTCTCGGGCTGCGGTATTAGGATTGGTAGCGGGGGGGCTTATTTGGTTGTTTTTTCATTATCGATCAAAGGTCTGGAAAGTAGCGATCATTACCATTGTTTTCATAGGACTGGGATTTGTCGGGCAAAAAATATATGACAAAGTCGTGCATCGGGCGGGGACGTTGGATCATTTTACGAGGCCGGTGGAAGCGTTCCAAAAGGGTTTGGAATCACCAGTTTTTGGGAGTCTGGGAGAGTTGGGACCTGCTGCTCGAGCGAAGAACTTACGAGAAAATGATGATGACCAGGCTCTCATTGCGGAGAATGTTTTTGTAGATTATTTTGCCCAGATGGGGATTTTTGGGATTTTGTTAGCGATTGGATTTTTTATCTCCCTTTTTTGGAAATCCAAAAAAGAATGGTGGCCGTTTGTTGGAGGATTTTTGGTGGTGGTCAATTTAGCGACCATTTTTGACATGGTGCCAGTGGGGATGGTGTTTTTCCTGATGTTGGCGTTTCTGGAGTATTTCAAAGAAGTAGAATTGAGATAGATGAAACCCCCTCCCCGACCTGCACATCCGACTCCCTTGGGAGCGGATGGCAAGGTCTGAGGGGGAGAGGGGGGGTTAGGTGATGATGCCGAGATTGTCGCAGACCAGGTCCACCGCATCCTTCACGGTAAGGACCTTTTCCGCCTCGTCGTCGGAGATCTCGATCTCGAACTCCTCCTCGAAGTTCATGACCAATTCCACGGTGTCGAGGCTGTCGGCCCCCAGATCGTCGATGAAACTGGCGTTTTCGACCACTTTCGCTTCATCAACCTTCAGGTTTTCGACGGCGACCTTTTTGACGGCTGCAAAAACATCGTCACGAGTTTTCAATTCGGACATGGCTAATTCTCCTTCTAATCCCAGTCCGGTTTCGGGTAATTGCTCGATTGGGTTCTGCCTTGCGGCCAGCCCCTTTTCGAAAAACAATTTAACTGTTTTTTAATTATTTTTGATAATTTTGTCAAATTATTTTTTCTAATAAAAAAGAGGCCAGAGGCCTCTTTTTTTGGTTTGCTATTTATTTAATCAAATTATGCCCCTTGTAAAGCTTCTTCTTGTTCAGGAACAATTCTTTGGACTGCATCAGATATTCTTCCGCCTAGTTTTTCTAATGCTGCTGAGAAATCTGCACGAGTGCTTATCGGAATAATATTTTCTGCAGCGGTCACCCCATTTGCTTCGACAAGACCTTGTAGTATTGTAGGCTTTCCACCAATAACCAGAACATTAGCAGCATCTCCAATTTTTTCTCTCACGTTCATCATATTTTTAGCAAATTTAACTGCTCCAGTAATCTGATCGACCAATACACGTCTTATAGCTTGTGCCCCTGATTCAAAATCTCCTGTAAAATTAGAAGGAACTGCTATGGAAGTATCTTTGAAATCAACTTTTTCCATTGCTTGAGAAAATCTTTGCTTTGCACTTGCCATCCACCTTGTATGAAAGGCTCCTTGAGCCTTTACTTTAATTCCTCGACACCCAATTTCATTTTTTATTTCCTTAAAGGCAAGTGTTGCTTGTTCTTCATCTCCTCCAATTACCATTTCTCCCGCTGAATTATAATTACTCACTTCTACGCTTTCATATTTGGAAAGAATTGCTTCAATTCCTTTAATTTCATCTTCAGCAAATTCTCTGCCCTTGAAGGTTAAGGCATACATAACTGTTGTGTGTTCATTACAAGCCTCTTCCATCCCTGCTCCTCTCTCTCCCAATGATTCGTATAAATCATTTTCACTCATAGCTCCCGAAACAACGTGGGCGATAACTTCTCCTACAGAAAGACCAAAAGCTACTTTAATAGCTTCTCGATCAATAATACCGCCCCCAGCTTCAAACATTTCTAATGCATGTGCAGCTATAAACAGTTGTTGCCTTCCTGTTGGAACTAGTGCTTTTTCATCCTCTCCTTCCAAAATAGAGGCAAGATTTGGATGGATCCCTAGTCTTGAGGCTACATCTGTTGCCATTTCTAAATGTCTGCTGGCTTTTCCATCAGGAAGTAATACCTCTTTGTAGGCAGGCAAGCTAATACTTCCTTGGCCCGAAATTCCTACGGCCAAATCGAATTCTGGAACTGCATCACCTGATTTTAAGATAGTCATTTTTTAAAAAGTTAAGAATTAATGAGTGACAACAAGGTTAAAACAACAATGTTGCCGAAAATGGTTATATTTAATCATGATTTTCTGTCAAGTAAATATTTACTTTTTTTGCTGATATTGAATACGTTAGAATTCAGTAAAACTTTTGGAATAGGCCTTGCGGCCGTTTTTGTAGAGATTGATTTTTTAATAGAACTAAGCCCCTCGTCATAGTATAACAAAACGACGAAGGAAGCCAAGTTTTTATTTTCTAAATTATCCAAGAAAGATATAATGAAACCATGAAACTCTCCATCCTCTACGTCACCGCCAAAGACAAATTTGAAGCCAAACGCATTGGCAAGGCCCTTCTCGAAGAAAAATTGGCCGCCTGCGTCAATATCCATGACAACGTGGATTCACTTTACACCTGGGAAGAACAAATTCGAGAACATCCAGAAACCGTTTTTCTTGTAAAAACAAGGGATTCTTTGCTTATTCCCGCTATTGAAAAAATTAAAGAAATGCATAGTTACGAGTGTCCGTGCATTGTTTCTGTGCCAATCCTGGGCGGGAGTACAGACTATCTCAACTGGATTGCAGAGGCGACAGAATGATCGGAAGGTAAAATGTAGAAGTAGGAATGCAGAATTAAAGGTTTGTATTTTTTGATTTAGTCGACAAATCCTTGACTTTAATTTTTAATTATGGCATAATACAAATTAAATAAAAACAAACCATGCTAAAAAGCATAAAAAAACAAACATTTTCTCAAGAATTAATAGGCGACACCGTGGTCGCTCTAGCCCTGACTGTAGCATTTACCCTACTCGGTTATTTATCTCATAACTTTGCTGTTCAAATGAAAGCGAACATTTTTGGAGGATGGGGGTTATTCTAATATAACCTCAAAAAATCGGACCCCCCGCACCTTTTTTCATACAAACAATTGGTTACAAAAAGGTGCCGGGGGAAATCTCTCACTTGAAAATTTTGGAAAATAAACAAAAATAAAACCAAACAGCAGGATCTTTGAACCTAAATTTCAGAAAATGACCCCAGAAAAAGAACAAAAAAGAAAACGAAGAAGCCTCATCACCGGGATTATCGTCGGTGGGGCTGTTGGATCTGTGCTGTCACTTCTTTTTGCTCCAGACAAAGGAGAAAAGACCCGGGATAAAGTAAAACGAAAGGGAAAAGCACTTTTTGCAGGGGGGAAAACCGTGGCAGAAAGGTTCTTGGATAAATACGGAAAAAAATAAATCAATTTTCAGTCTTCAATTATCAATCTTCAATTTTTAGAATTGATTTGTTTTTTTGAAATTCTTAAAATGTTAAACTAGTTTTATAATTAAAAAATGCACGAACAAGCGATTGCTCAGCAAATCATTCTTGAAGCACAAAAACAAGGAAATGTGAAAGCCATCACTGTGGAGGTGGGGGATTTGGCACATTTGCCGGCAGGTGAGATGCGAGAGATTTTGGTGAAGATGACGGATTGGAAGGTAGAAGTAAGAAGTAAGAAGGCAGAAGTAAGATGTAAATGTGGTTTTGAAGGGGAACCGAGAATTTTACAGCAGCTGCACGATCATAGTGTGTATGAGTGTTCGAAGTGTGGAGCGACGATGCCGGAGATTGTGGCAGGAGATCAGATTGTTTTGAAGGAAGTAGAAATCAATTAAAAATTACAAATTACGAAGGCCAAATTACAAATGAATTGTTTTTTTCTTTTTAATTTGTAACTTGTAATTGGAAGTTTGTAATTGATTAAAATGTGTTTAGCTTATCCTGGACAGATCGAATCGATCAATGGTGATATTGCCATTGTTGATTATGGTGGCGTCAAAAAAGAAGCAAATGTTTCTTTTATTTCTGCAAAAGAGGGAGAATGGGTTCTCGTGCATGTGGGATTTGCGATTGAAAAAGTGGACGAAGATCGGGCACGGGAGATGTACAATTTATTAGATGACGAGAAGACGAGATAACGAGTAAATAGTTTTGGTTGCTTTTTTATTTATCATGATTTAAAAAGCGGATTGTCAGTAAAGAATGGAACTGACTTTCGTTAAACCGAAAGGGCGGTTTCTCACGCTGATGGGATCTGTTCTTTGACAGGAAAGGAACTTCCACTATGGAAGAGTTCAGAATAGTAGCCTTCATTGTGTGTTCGCTGGTTGGGGGATTGACTGCCCTTGCGTCGATTAAGGCAGGGCCCTGGATAGCATTTCTAGCAGTTCTGCTTGCAGTAACCGCTTTTGGATTGGGTCGGCCATATTGGAAACTTCTTGCTGAACAACCTCTAAAAAAGGCCTAGTCGTTTTGTGGAGAACAGATCCCTCAGGGCCATCGATTAATTTCGGTGGCCTTTTTGGATTTGGTAAAAAATAAAAAGTTTGTTATAAGAAAAAAGATCATCAAGATAGTTTCTTTGATTTGCATAATCAATACTTAATTGAGTCCAGTAATTCATAGCTTTAAAAAGTTATTTTTGTAAATTTCATCGTAACCATAACTCTTTTCTATCTGAAAATAGTTCTTGAAAAACTTTTTTAAGTGTATAAAATGCGAAATACAAATCAAGTTTTTTTAGGAAATGCAAATATCTGAATACATCACAAAACTTCAACGGGAAATAAAACTCCGGAATTATTCTTCCAAAACATTAAAAATTTACACTACCTGTGTAGAAATTTTTCTGAAATATATTACTCCAAAATCTCCCGAAACAGTTTCTCGGGATGAAATTGTTGATTTTCTTCTTTTATTACAAACACAAGGAAAATCTCCCAAAACTATTAACGTTTATAAAGAATCAATAAAGTTTTTTTATGCAGAAGTGCTGGAGAAGCCAAAAGATCTTCGTATCCATTTTTCAAAAGAGGCCAAAAAACTTCCCGTCGTATTATCCAGAACTGAGATTCAAAAACTTCTTGCTAGTGTTATCAATAAAAAACATCGATTTTTACTCGCCATTACTTATGGGGCTGGCTTGAGAATTTCAGAGACTGTGCATTTGCGGGTGGGGGATTTTGATCTTGAGAATTTTACTATCCATATCAAGAGAGGTAAGGGAAATAAGGATCGAATTACTATTTTTCCTGAAAAGCTTAAAAATGATATCATAGACCTTTCTCGGCTCAAAAGTGCAGATGATTTTTTGGTAGAATCAGAAAGAGGAGGGAATCTGACGACAAGATCACTCCAAAAGATTTTTGAAAAGGCTCTGAAAAAATCGGGGATCCAAAAACCCGCTACTTTCCATTCTCTCCGGCATTCATTTGCGACACACCTACTCGAAAATGGTGTTGATGTCCGTTATGTGCAGGAACTTCTCGGGCACCAAAATATCAGAACGACTCAGCGATATACGCAGGTAACTAATCCTCAAATAAAAAATATTAAAAGTCCTTTTTGATGAATATTTATCTCAAAAAAATCGAAGGTTTGGCTGCGACTTTCCCAAAAGATCAAAAAATCACAATCATGGAGGTCTGTGGGGGGCACACCAATACCATCATGAAATACGGCATTCGAGATATTTTGCCGTCCAATATTCGTCTGATTTCTGGGCCAGGGTGCCCTGTTTGCGTCACGGCCCAGCGGGACATCGATGCGATGATTGCTCTGGCACAATCTGGGATCCCCGTGGCGAGCTATGGAGACATGATGGACGTGCCGGGGACATCCGGTTCACTCGCTCAGGCGAAGGCTCGAGGGGCTGATGTACAGATGATCTACACGGCCGATGAGATGTTGAAGCCGGAGAACAAGACCCGTGTTTTTTTCGGAATTGGATTTGAGACGACGACACCGA
>CAYFOO010000053.1:0-9701 GCA_964344775.1 uncultured Candidatus Peribacteria bacterium | reverse complement strand
GTATTTTTGCATACATATATTGTACACAATTTTAGTTATGCAGGAAGTCTATTAAAAAAATATTAATTATCTCGAAAGTCCAAATAATGGAATAAAAATAGAAACATCTGAAACATTCCGAGGATACAAAATTGAAATAGACAAAGCCGCAAGAAAACTAACGCTTCTAAAAGGAAATGGACAAGAATGGATCTCTCAAAAAACTTATCCTATCGGTCTAGGATTTGAACCATCTGGTGCAAAAAGAAAACTCAGAGATGGTCGAACACCAGAAGGAACCTTTTTTGTTTCCTACGTAAAACCAAAAAGTTGGTTTGGCAAAGATCCTGACACAGGAGATCCCCTTCCCTCTTTTCAGGTTAGTTATCCTGACCATATTACCGCTTGGGAAGGCTTAAAATCTGGAATCATAGCTCTAGCAACCTACAAAAAAATTATTAACGCACGAAAACGCAAACATGGTCCTCCTCAAAACACCAGACTGGGAGGAGCTATTATGATCCATGGTAGCGGAGCTGAGAGTGATTGGACTGCAGGATGCATCGCTATGGATGATCAAGCGATAAAAGAACTCTCCAAACTAATAGAATGGGGAGTCCCCGTTGAAATAAGGCCCTAAAAAAAATTTAAAACTCCACCTTTATCCCCATCCCCATCGTAGAATTAATCGTGATATTTTCGATGTAGTCCCCTTTTACCCCGCTCGGCTTCACTTCTTTCACCGCTTTGATGATCGCATCCAGATTTTCAGTTAATTTTGCTTTTCCGAAACTGAGTTTTCCAAAAACCGTGTGGATAATTGCAGATTTGTCATTTCGAAATTCAATTCGTCCCGCAGCAAGCTCTTTTACTGTTTTTTCTACGTCTGGAGTCACCGTTCCTGCCTTTGGATTAGGCATGAGTCCTTTTGGCCCCAGCACTTTTGCAGCTTTTGCTAAACTTTTCATCACATCCGGAGTGGCCACTGCCACGTCGAAATCCGTCCAACCTTTTTGTACCTTTTCAATCAGATCCGCTTCTCCGGCCTCTATGGCTCCAGCAGCTTTGGCTTTTTTCGCCAGATCATCAGAACAAAAAACCGCAATCCGAACCTTTTTCCCCGTTCCGTGCGGAAGAGAAATGGTGCTTCTTACTTGTTGATCTGCGTGCTTGGGATCAATTCCCAAGGTGAAATGAATTTCCACCGTCGGATCAAATTTCACAGTAGAATTTGCTAACATCAAATCCACAGCTTCCGCTTGTGAATACTTTTTTTCGCGGTCAATTTTTTCGTACGCCGCACGAAGTGCTTTCGATTTTTTCATGATTTATAGGGTTAAGTGGTAGATAACGTCCCAAGTACTCGGGACTCCCACGCTAGGGACGATGTAAAATTTTCAATTTCTAATTTTCAATTATGGAATTTTATTATTCAATTTAACTTGTTAACCAATCTAAGTTCTAAGCTCTAAGTTCTAATAACTAAATCTGAGGTTCCAATCCCATCTGACGGGCAGTTCCAGCGATAATCTTTACCGCCGCATCCATGTCGTTCGCATTGAGATCTGGCATTTTTTGTTCGGCTACATGTTCCAATTGTTTTCGGCTTATTTTTCCAATTTTTTCTGTATTCGGATTACTGGATCCTTTTTGAATTCCCAGTTCTTTCTTGATCAGGACAGAAGCCGGCGGAGTTTTTAATTCTAATTCAAAAGATTTATCTTCAAAAACATAACAAATGGTCGGAATCGTAAGTCCTTCCGCTTTTTTGTCCGCGGTTTTATCATTAAATTCCTGGCAAAAAGCTTGGATATTAATCCCATGCTGTCCGAGCACCGGTCCTACCGGAGGTGCAGGCGTAGCGGCCCCAGCCTTAAGCTGGATTTTGAATTTGGAAGCGAATGGTTTTTTCGGTGGCATCTTTTTTAAATTAAATGGTAATTATAGAATTTTCAATTTTCTCCTCGAGTCTGAGTAATTAATTCTTAATTTTCCTCGGAATCGAAGACAATTTCTAAACAATTTTTAATACTTAATTTTCAATTAAGGAATTTTATTTTTAACTATTTACTTGTTGTCTCGTTATCTCGTCAACTTGCGTTATATCTTTTTCATCACCTGTGTAAAGTCGAGCTCTACCGGCGTCTCTCGATCAAAAACAGAGACCATGACCGTCACTTTTGCCTTGGCCTGAGCTACTTTTGAGATTTTTCCTTCGTAGTTGGCAAAAGGTCCTTCTTTTATCGTCACCAGGTCTCCTTCATTGAGGTGAATATCAGCGGTCGGCTCTGAAGCCCCCATACGACGTTCGATTACTCCAAACTCTTCTGGTAATACCGGTACCGGTGTATTTCCTGATCCTACAAACCCCGTCACATTTGGCGTATTCCTCACCACAAACCAAGAAGCATCCGTCACAATCATGTCTACCAATACATATCCCGGAAAAAGTTTTTTTTCTTCCACTACCTGCTTCCCTGCTTTCGCTACGAGCGTTTTTTCTGTTGGTACCACAATTTCAAAAATATGATCCTGCATAGACATGGACTCCATTCTTTGTTCGAGTGCTTTCTTCACAGCGTCCTCATATCCAGAATAGGTATGAATCACATACCAGTGTCGTCCGATCGACGGGTCTTGTTTTACCATTTTATTTGAGACGGAGAAGGGCCATAATCCCTTCGTTTAAAAAATAATCCACAATAGCCAAAAAAATACCGACCAAAAGCATAATCGAAAGTACGGTAATCATAGAATGAATCGCCTGTGCTCGTGTGGGCCAGGTCACGTTGTATAGCTCATTGATCGCATTTCGAAAAAAGTTTTTCATTACTTTTGGGGGAAAAATCGGGCGGATTCTCGTTATTTTGTAGTAGTTTGTCAAATTATTTTCGTCTAGTAGGCAGACATTCTGGTTTCCTCCCCTTGCAGGGGAGGCTAGGTGGGGTATGATGGTCCTACCTTATGAAAAAAATTATATTTCTCTTTTCCCTTATTTTTGCAACTCCTACAACCGCTTTTTTTCCACAAACTGATTTTGAACGAGTAGAAAAGAAGGTTTTCATTGGAACTGATAAAAATTACCTGCATATAGAAATTCTGGAAAGAATAAAAAACTCAACTTCTGAACCTCAAAAAATTCAAATTTTCGAATCTCTTCCAGGAAATGCCACAAACGTGCAATTTTTTGTGGATGCCGAAGGAGAGAGTTTTGAAATTTTGGAATCTAAACCGATGTTGGAAGCAATTTTTGAGAATGCCAAAAAGCATGAGGACACTCGTTTTTTCCGGTTTGCTCCCACACAACCGGAAGGCGAGGTTTCCCAACCTCGCCTGTTTGCCTCATCCGAATTGGAAATCCCTGCCGAAAAAACGGTTTTCACCAAAATTACTTTCGACGCCAAGCCAGAAAGATTGCAAGAATTTTTTACCTCCAATCTGTGGTTTTATGATGAGATCAATGCCCAAAAAGCAGAAATTGCGATCAATATTCGAAGTCCAGAATCAATTCATCACTTTTTTACCAACCTACCACAGGCCGGAATTACCCAAAAAACAAATGAAGGTCTCACCTTCCTTTTCCAGGCAGAAAATTTTTTGCCAAATGAAAATATCAATTTTTTCTGGTCCACAACGGAGAAATCTATGCTCACTTTCCCACTTCTAGGTGAAAATTATCTGGCCCACATTTTTCCACCGGCTGATTTGAAAGAAATCGAAGAAATTACTTTTCTCATGGATCGTTCTGGATCTCTGTACGGAGCTCCCTGGGAGCGGGTTCGGGATTATCTGAATTTTTGGTTGGAACAACTTCCAGAAAAAATGAAAGTTCGACTCGTCTTTTTTGATACCGAAGTGGAATTTTTTCCAAAAGATGAATTTACCGAAAACTCGATAGAATTCCGGGAGGAAGTCTTTAACTACCTCAAAAACATGCATCCGTACGGAAAAACAGATTTTTCAAACGGAATTGAAAAGATTACGGAAGGCTGGAATGTACCGATAGAAAATCGAGCCGTGATTCTCCTTACCGATTACGATGAAAAAATTGATGGCCGAGTGACAGAAATTTTACCAGCTCCATTAATCATACTTGATATTTCACTTAAAGAGAATCGGCCGCTCGAGATCCTCGCAAAAAAATCAGGAGGTTTTTATCAGAAACTCTTTCGTTCTCCCTGGAAGCTGATCGAAGAAGACGAACTCTGGAGCAAATGGGCCAATTGGCGGCAAACCAAAACCGTGGACGAAGTGACGATTCAGCCAACAGAACGAGATATTTTACCAAAGAAAATTGATTTGGCCGGAAAAAGTGCTGCTCCTATTTTTGTGGGAAGAAGTTCGGGCGAACTCAGCATTTCAAATGAAGAAAAAAGCAACTTCCTCCCTCGTGTTTGGGCCGCACGAAGGATCGCAGAGATTCTCAAAACTCGAGACTTCAAAAATCCAGAATTGCTCGATGCCTTTCTCGCGATCGGTCGAACTTTTGGGATCAAAACCCCATTTTCAGATGAAAATACACATCGTGCAGAACTTCAGAGAAAGCTTCTCCGTGCAGCCAAAGAAGATCTCGAATGGGAAATCATGAAACTCGAAGATCCGGAAGTTTTTTCTTTTCCGAATAATGCCCGATTCAGGAAAGGGATCCCTTTTTATTGGGTGATTGAAGACAAAGTTTGGCGGCAGTTTAACTTCCTTGAAAAAGCAAAATTTGTGACTGAAATAGCTCCTTTTTCCGAAGCCCAGAAACGGCTTTTTCTTCAATTTCCAGAAATTCTGGCTGGTGGATTTGGGATCGGACATCAGGTAGAATTTTGTACGACCTTCCGGTGTTTCTCGATCAAATCAGGGAATCGGGAAGAATTTCAGTACTCGGATCTCGCTTTTCTTCGTGATTTCGATCCAGGACATTGGGCCATGCCGTATCTGATCGAGCTGGTAGATCTGGACATTCTGAAACCGGAAATCAATGGAAAACTGCACCCCAATCGGCCAATTGATCGGGGAGAATTTGTGCAGATGGTGGTGGAATATCTGTGGAGCAAAGATTTCGTCCGATCGCCAGCACCACTTGAATTTAGTGACATGACCGATTCAGAATTTGCCGAAGCCGTAAACTTCCTGGTGCAAAAAGGGATAATCCGGGGATATGCCGATGGCACCTTCCGACCGCTGCAATCTCTGACTCGAGCCGAAGCGGTAAAAATTTTGCTTGCGTCACAGAATTTCGCCCCATTTGATGATCCGGATGAAGAAGCACAATTTCCCGATAGCACGGGCTGGGAAAAATCCTGGGTCAACGAAGCGGTTCGTCGGGGTATGGTTCGAGGATTCCCAGATGGGACATTTCGACCGCATCAGAAACTCACCAAGGCTGAGGCCACGAAGTTGATTGTGGAAATGGGGAAATATTAATAATGATTTAGCCTTCTCATTGGATTCTAGTGCCAATTCAATCAAGCATTTCCTGGTTCTATTATTTTTTCCCCTTCTTTCCTAAGAATTCCAGCATCTTTTAAAATCATCAATTGTTGATCATAAGTTTTTGTAAGTGTTTGATCAATTGTCCAAGGGAAATCTTGAGGTACAAAATCATCTCCTAATAATTTTTTTATCGGCTCTGGAATTCTTTGTCCATTATCTCTTTCATTACAAGCCAACACAAAATCAAAAGCGATTCTTAACTTTGGATTACTATTTAGCCTTTCTTGGTGGATCTGCTCCGCTTTTCTTAGAGCAGAAATATAATCAAAGATCCCTTCGTCAGCTGAAGCAATAAATTCTTCAAATTCTTCATCAGTAGAATTTTCGGGAATAGCATCTGGTGTTTCCATGATTTTAATTATTTTTAAGATCATAGTTATTTTACAGGGATTTTTAATTGTTTCAATTTTATTAGACGATCTTTTATTGCAAAAAGGTGCTGATTCGCAGCTTCAGGGTTTGTTTTTTTTGCTTCTCGAATAAATGCCATTACTCCTTTTATTGCCTCCTCCTTTATGCCATTAGCATGCTCTATCACTCTCTTTTGAGACATTTTCCATTTAGTAGCATTGGGATTTTTAACTACTTCTTCTACAAGTTCTAACACATTATCTAAGATTGCTCTGGCATTCTTTATTTCTGTTTCAGCAGTTTCTGGATTTCTCAAAATTTCACCAGATCTCAATCTCATCTTTTCAAGTTGCGGCATAATTCTCCGATAACCATAAGCCAGCTCTGTGTTAGCTAATTTTGGGGAACCTTTTAATCCCTTATCTATCCCCTCTTCTGCAAAACTAGTTATTTCTTTTGATTTAGTTTTTGGAGTTTTCTTTAGTCCAAGCTTTTGGCTTATCCAATTCAAAACTTTTGGCCCTGCTTTTGCGGCAGCACCAACTGAATTTATCACTCCACTCCCTGCAAATCCTTCAGCTATCCCACTGTTTTGAGCTTCATTCATAGCTTTTTCTATCAGAGCCCTTGTTGCAGCTCGATCAGCTCTTACTTCTTTAGGATTAGTACCAACCCATATTTTTAATTTATCTACCCAGGTGTCATTTTCTGTATTTTCTCCATTTTCTGCCGTATTAATCGCAGGTTGATCAGGAATGTCTGAAGCATAAGCTTGATCTAACTCGTCATCATATCCAGCATCAAGCTCTGCAAATTGTTGTTCATGCCTTCGATCAAATTCTGCGGTTTGTCTTCCCATGGTGTCAGCCCTGTCTTCCCACAAATTTTCTTCCTCTTCTGTCAGTTTATAATCTAATTTCTTTGGTTTATTGACACTTTCACCAGCATTTTCCAAGGTATGAGGTCGGTCTCCGAAACTTTCACTATGTCGAAGAAATTTAGAATTAAGCTGTTTTTTGAATAAATAAAATAACATTGGACACAATAAATCCCCTTATTTTAGCACAAAAAGACGGGAAAAACCAATTTTATTACGCCTCTTTGCTCGATAAAACACTCCCCACCGCCAAGATCAGCATCAGAAGCTCACGAAGACTGAGGTAGCAAAGTTGATTGTGGAAGTGAAAAAATAGAATTAAGCCACCAATCTTGCTTTCACTTCACTTCGTTTAAAGAATCTTTCAATTTTCCTAGTAGCTATTACTTGTATTTGTCGAATTCTTTCTCGAGTAATTCCATGCTTTTGTGCTAAATTTTCCAAAGAAACACTCTCTCCATCCTCAGTCCCAATAGCATTTCTAGCCAAATAAATAGCTCTTTCTCTTTCGGTTAAACAACTATCTAAAGCTTCTTTCAAAATTTGTAATTTTCTTTCTTTAGTTTGACGTTCTTCTAGTATTTCTTCAGGACTACCTTTTCCACTTGGAACTGTTTCTACCCAGGTTGCTCCAGAATCATCATAGAGAGGTCTGTCCAAGCTGGGATGTCTCCCCAAAACAGTAGCTACGGCCATTTCAACTTGTTCTACACGTTCAAATAAAACATTCGCTTCCCCCTCTAAAAACATTTCTACTATAACCTCAGAAGGAGGGTCCGGAATACCTTTTTCTTCTCTTAAAAATTTCACAATGGCAAAAATTCTATTTTGCCAGTCCACAGAAACCTTAATAAGACGTACTTCCCGCCTGACAAATTCCTGCATTTCTGCTTTTATCCACCACACAGCACTAGTGTTTAAACGAAATCCTTTTTCTGGTTTAAATTTATCTATAGCCTTTTTTAGTCCAATCATTCCCGCCTGAATTAAATCTTTTTTTAGATCTTCGTTGCTTTTCGCAAAAGGTCTAGCAAGTTTACATATCAAACCAAAATGTGCACCAAAAAGACGTCTTTCTGCTTTTTCATCTCCTGCTTTTTCATCTCCTGCTTTACATCTCTCTATCAATTCAAGTTCTTCTCGTGAATCCTCTATGTGATTCCTCTCCTCTGCAGTAAAAAAGATAAGAGAAGAGTTAACTTGTTCTTGAACATTTCCTTCTGAACTCAGAGATAGAATTGCGTTAGCGTTAGCTTTTTCTTCTTTTTCTTTTTCTCTATTTAACAAAACCGGAGAACCTTCCATTTGTATTTCAAAATTAAGTAAATAACTTTTAGGTTAATTTTTACTTTTTGTCAACACTTTTCCCCAAAACTGCTCCCACCGCCAAAATCGGCATCAAAATCAGAGGAAACAGCAAAGAATTCACAAAAAACGAATGCACAAAGATCGCCACAATTCCACAAGCAAAACCCAGAGGAATCTCTCCTCCTTTTTCTCCCCTGATAAGGGGAGATGCCCGAAGGGCAGAGGGGTTTTGAATCAAACGTAAATATGGCCCAAACCCCTGCCAAAAAAGTGAACCCAAAAACCACAAAAATGCCAAAAAACCTACCGCTCCGGTCGTTACCAACACGGTCAGAAGTGAAGAATCAGATCCTCCCGCAGAGAAATAACTCTCATCTACAATTCCCTCTTCTGCCGCTCGATATCGATACGTGTTGTACCCGATTCCGAGGATGGGATATTTGTCGTACAGTTCCAGACTTTTTCGCCAGCTCTCGATCCGGAGAGAAGCGGTCGGATCTATCTCATCGGTATTTTGAAACACAATCGCTGACATCGTTCCGGCGAGTTCTCCGACTCTCTTCTGGGCTCTTTCACTAGCAGCTAATCCGATCACAGATAATAAGACTCCGATCAAAATCACCTTCGGATCACGCAAGATGAAAAAGATAAAAAATCCACATAATGCCGCCAAATATCCACTCCGAGAAAAAGTCAGAAATAGGGCATACAAAAAAATCAAAATCAATCCCCCCAACCAAAATCGCTCTTTAGAACTCTCGAAATCATACCACTTGCCCAGGGCTACGGGGGTCATAAACCCGAGGAATCCCGATACAAAGTTCGGATCCATCCAGGTCCCCAGCAGTCTTCCCTGATGAGGATCCCAACCTCCCTCGGTCGAGAAATCAGAAATATCCGGAAACAAGTAAAACTGTAAAAATCCGAGCAGTACTACAATCGCAGAAATACCAAAAATGCCTCGGAAAAACTGTTCTTGCTCTTTTTTTTCTGCAAACAGATCTACTGCCGCCCAACCAAAAATCAGAAGTGCAAAAAAACGAACCAAGTAGGCTCCAGAGAGTACTTGTTCTTTGAAAAGCAAATCACCTGCTCCCAATAAAAAACTCAAGATCGCGACTCCCAGAAACACAAATCCCGGAAGGATGAAATGGCACTTCGGAAATTTCTGATCAATCACTAGCTTCTGAAAAATCCAAACTGCCGCAAAAACCGGTAAAATAATATCGGTCCCCAGAATCCCAGAGCCTCCCAGATCAATCCGGAGTAGTAGTCCGGGGACGAGGAGGAGCAGGCAAAGCCAAAAAAAGATTTTCACGTTTGACAGGATTATGAATTATGAATCAAGAATCAAGAATTTATTTCTTGGGCATAAATCTTGCACTCAACCCGCTCCCTTGCACCACCTCATGATCCAATTCTCCATCATTTTCCTCTTCTCCATGTTCAGCTACAAATTTCGCTCTTCTCCTAGCCAACGCTGCTGCTTCCTCCGGAGTTCTTTCTACAACAACTGAAGTATCGTCTTCTGAAGCATCACTTTCTCCATCTACTTCCAAAAGATCTCTCACAGCAGCAACCAGCTCGTCAAATTCAGCTCCTTCACCATCTTTTTTTCCTTCCATACTCATAACTAAAAAGTTTTAAAAAATAGACTTTCTGCACAATAAAGTTGTTCGGAGAGAAGAAATGGGGATAATGA
>CAYFOO010000052.1:0-9863 GCA_964344775.1 uncultured Candidatus Peribacteria bacterium | reverse complement strand
CTTAAAAAATTAGAACCCTTTTATGAAAAAATATTAGATAATCCTATTAAAACCAAAAAACAGGAAAATGGAAGAATAAGCTATTGGGGTTATATTGAGACAGAAAAAAAGCACCTCCGAATTATCCTTCTTGAAGACAATCAAACTGTTCACACTGCCTACTTCGATAGAAATTTTAAATAAATCATCATGAAAATATCTTATCACAAAGACACCGACTCACTCTACATTCATTTAAACAATAAACCAAGCTCTGCTGTGATAAAAGTGAATGAAGATATGAATATCGATCTGGACAAAAAAGGGCACCCAACTGGAATCGAAATTCACCAAAACGCTAGCAAGTACATTGATTTAAAAACGATGGAAATTGATTCTTTTCCAATTAATAATTTAGCGTTAGCCGCTTAAAAACTAAATTTATTTCCAAAAATCAATCACACCAAAATCTTCAAAATCCCCGTTTTTTAGTCGATAAAAAGGTATTTCATAAGGATCCCCTTCTTTTAATTTCTTCCAAAAATCGCCATCCAGGAGTTTTGATCGCATTTCATCGGAAAAAGATTCTTTCATAATGTCTTTTTTTAGCCGTGAATCTCTATCAAGTACGGCTTTTTTAAATGTTGCTTTTTCTTCCTCTGTCATAACATGATAATCGTCCCTTGTTATCTCTTGTTCCTGAGCTATTTGGCGGACTGCCTCTGTGGTGATTTCTGGATCAGAAGCCAAATGTAAATGCACAAATTGAGGATTGTGAACAAGTACATTGAAGGCCTTGTCTGGGTTATCAAAATAATATCTTTTTCCATGCGTATGCAACGCTCCTGCAATATCAAGCACGGGCCCTTGGGTTGGTATTTTTCCTGATTTTATAAGTGCTGCCAAGCGTCGTAGCTTGAGGGCTGACATCGCATCGGAGTAGGTTGTTTCTCCAAATTCTAAACCGGTTGGTTCATAACGCACCTG
Source organism: uncultured Candidatus Peribacteria bacterium (assembly GCA_964344775.1). GTDB lineage: Bacteria > Patescibacteriota > Gracilibacteria > UBA4473 > UBA4473 > CAYFMH01. The sequence goes on along the minus strand of CAYFOO010000052.1, from coordinate 8,897 downwards.
ATGCTCATCATCCAAAAAAGAAAAAGGCATATAAGCGATTCCTTTTTGTTTTAAAATCATTGATCGGGCCTGAAGCCCTTCGAGCGTAAATGATAGTTTTTGCACTGTTTCAGCTAATTTTTCTTTGTCAGCGAGTATATTGAGGGCAAGATTGGGAGAAACTTCTGAAAGATGTCGAAAATAAGTTGCAAAAAATTCTGGTGGCATCTCCGGAAAATCTGATGTTTCCGTGGAATCCAAAACTACATCCGAACTATCTCGCGGATCAATTTCTACCAAGAAGGCATCAGGATTTTCTTTGGCCAATTCCCGTAAAAAAAAGCTAAAACTATTTTTCCCATATTTAGGGTGATCCGGATGACTTCTTTCCCAGAATTCTGTAAGAGATTCTCCCAAAGGCATATCAGAAAACCCCTCCAGAGAAATCACTCCCGCTTGTCGAGCCATGGCCAGATAGTATTCCTGATTTTTTCGATAATATTCTAGATTTGGCGTGTTTTTAGAAGTTCCCACCATAAAAATATCCACCCCCGCTACCTGCCGCCACACAATTTCATTGGTATACTCATGAGAAGAGACCTCTTCGCCTCGAGATTCTAGCTTCAAAACGTTTATTTGTGCCTTTTCTCGCTGTGATACCATCGCCTGCATCATCTCGAGCGATTTCCGTCGGTGATGATCAGCGGGGAGCTTTCCCCATTCTTTTTTTAATACTTCAAAATATCGATAAAATTCCGGATGATCCCGAAAATCTCCAGAATAATAAATCGCTCCGGATTCCGGGTGCCGACCTACTTCGACGTGAACACTAGTGAGTGCTTGAACTGCTTCTCTGACTTCTTTGATTTCATTGGCCAGCTCAAGTCTCTGATCACCAAAATTACGACAAGCATTCTCAACAGATTCCTGATGAGATTTTTCCTTGTTTTCACGAGGATCATCGCAGACTTCAGACCAGTTTTTAGTCATTTTTTTATAAATCATTAGATTTTAACATAAAAATACAAAATAAGCAACTCTTTTTACCTGACTTTACCCTTTATTTGTGCTAAAATAGGGATGTTTATTATATTCAAATATGTTTACTCCAGAAAGTTCTACCCCAAAGCCAGCATGCAAAGAAAGGTCCCAATTATCTTCCTGCTAGACTTTTTGAAAAACTAAACAAGTGCGATGATCCGGAAATTAAAGATTCTCACATGCAATCTCCACCTCCGCATCTGCTGGGGCATCTTTTTTGACACCACAGATACAAGTGAGTACCTCATCGTCCTCCGTAGAAATGTGTTTTGGCCCCACCGCTTCTTCATCAAGATGCTCTTTTCCTTTTTTCACTTTCCCCACACAAGTCCGACACGCTCCCACCCCACAAGAAACAGGCACCGGAGCCCCACTGTTTTGTGCTTGAGTAGCGATAGACTCATCTGCATTTGAATCAAAATTTGCCACTGGTTTTCCCGAATTATCTGCAATAGTTATTTTTGCCATCTTAAAACAATTAAAAATTACGAATTAAAAATTAAGAATTTTAAAGATAAAATCAAATTCGTTTTTTCCGATTTTTCTCAATATAAAATACTCTCCCTTCGCTCACCGGTGTTCTATTCTCTTGATAAGGGGAAATACTAGGGAAAAGATTTTTAAGAGGGGTTTTGCGTTAGGAGAATTAAAGAGGGATTTGAAACCATCGGTAGTACTAAAACCTTTATTTGAAACATTTTCAATCGTTTTTAAATCTCCCCTTAATCCCTTCTTTTTCAAAGAGGGGGAAATATCTTTCTAAAAAAAATTTGACAAAACCGCACCAAATAAACTACGATTCAGATAGTTAATCTGATGATCTTGATTTGATCATCGGATTTTTTCCGAACTCGCATTTTTTAAAAAATAACATTATCAACGAGTTCGTGCCGCAAAACACATTCCTAATTTTTTTTGTTTGTGCGGCATACATCCTAACCTTTTCCACCCCCATGCAAACCCAACTCCAAGCGGCTATCAATCAGCTCTGTGCTGAAAAAAACCTCGAAAAAGAAGTTGTTATCGAGGCCATCGAGAACGCGATCGCACTCGCTTACAAAAAAGACTTTGGGAGTCCGGGGCAAAAAATCCAAGCCCATCTTGGAGACGATATTTCTCAGATGCGAATCTTTGAGGTACGGGAAGTGGTAAAAAAGGTGGAAAATTATGATGTCGATATTGCAGAAAAAGACGCAAAAATTATCCGACCAGATGCAAAAATCGGTGATACGGTCTTCGTACCGGTCCCAGAACACACCAACTTTGGTCGAATTGCAGCTCAGGCAGCTAAACAAGTCATCACGCAAAAAATACAAGAAGCAGAGCGGGAGATGCTTTTTCATAAATTTAAAGATCGCGAAGGGCACCTGCTCACTGCACGAGTACAAAAGGTCGATAAAGACTGCACCCTCCTAGAAATTGAAGGGATCTCCACTATCCTTCCTTGGCGAGATCAAATTCCAGGAGAAAATTACTTCACCGGACAGAGGATTAAAGTGCTCCTAGATCGAGTAGAACTCACTTCTCGAGGACCTCAGCTCCGAATCACTCGAGCGACACCAGGATTTATCACGGCCCTTTTCGAACAGGAAATCCCAGAAATGCGTGATGGCATCGTAAAAATAGCAAAAATCGCCCGAGAACCAGGGGTTCGATGTAAAATCGCCGTTGACTCTGAAGACGAAAATATTGATCCGGTAGGTGCCTTCGTAGGACAAAAAGGAATCCGAATTAATGCGGTGATGGATGAAGTAGGAGATGAAAGATTGGACATCCTCCAGCACGTTGATGACCAGAAAAAAATGCTTCTCGCGGCCCTTTCTCCGGCAAAAATTGCAAAAGTGGAATTCTTCAAAGGAGAACACGATGAAGAACGAGTAAAAATCTTCGTTCGAGAAGAAGAACGAGCTATTGCCATCGGAAAAAAAGGGCAAAACGTTCGACTGGCTGGAGTTTTGATCGGGATGCAAGTAGACGTTATTACTTATGATGGACCAGAACTAGAAAGCGAAAAAGAAGTAGAAGAAACAGATGAAAAGGTTGAAAAAGTAAAGAAAAGAAGAAAGGTTTCTGACAAGGCCACCATCGACAAACTCGAAGGCGTAGATGAAAAAGTCATCGAAACACTTATGGAAATGGGCCTCTCTCAGATCAAACAATTCGAAGGGCTAAAAGCCGAAGAACTCGCCGAAGTCGGTATCAGTGCAAAAGATGCTAAGACGGTGATCGAGGCGGTGCAGAAGTATATGGAATAAGTTCAGGTTGTAAGTGGGAGGTAATAGGTTGTAAGGATTAAATTGATTATGCCCCTTACAACTTATAACTTACAACCTACAACTTTTTATTTCCCCTGATCAAAATCCAACCGGAGTTTGGCTCCAAATTCTTTTTCGAGAGCTTTCACAATCGCATTAAATCCCTTATCAATTTCTGATTCTTCGAGGGTTTTTTTGTGCGAACGAAATTCCAGATGAAAAGCGAGATTTTTTAAATTCTTACCTAGCTTTTTTTCATCGGAAAATTCGTCGAAAAGGTCCATTTTTTGCAAAACTGGTGCGGCTTTTTGAGCTACTCGTTCGATATCAGACATCAGAACTCGATCTCCAAGCACAATCGAGAGATCTCGAAGGACCGAAGGAAATGGAGAGATTTTTTGATACTTTTTTTCTTGTGCCCGCACAGCGACAATCAGCTTTTCTACATCGATTTCTGCAAAAACGATGGCTGCATTTTTGACCGGCACAGCTCCTGGATGGAGGACAGAAATTACACCGACTATTTTTCCGTCGATCAAAATATCGGCTGACTTGGACGGATGAAAATACTTCTCACACTTTTTAGCTGGTTGAAAATCCGCTCCCACATTTAATCCTTCGAAAAGCTGGATTAGTTCCTGTTTCAGAACAAAAAACATCTCGTTTTCGTCCTGGCTCAAAGAGGCTTGAAAAAGGGCCAAATGTAATACTTCTTCTGGGAGAGCTTCTTTTCCTTCTGTGAAAACATGCCCAAATTCAAAGAAATCTACACTTCCATGCGTCCTGAGATCAGATTCTACGTTTCGCACCAAATTGGAAATCAAAGTTCGACGAAGTTGTGTTTGTTCTTCAGAAAGTGGGTTTGCCACCTGTACATAATCTCCCATGCCAGTGAAAGCCGCATCTTGATCATTTACAAATGAATAATTGTAAGTTTCTAGGAATCCTCGAGCCGCGAGCGTTTCTCGCACATCCCACTCCAGATCTCGGAGGAAATGTCGCTTTGGGGGTGTGATTGGGAGGTCTGGAAGGGTGGCTTCTACATCTTCAAATCCGTGCAGTCTCACTACTTCCTCTACTAAATCTTCTGGGATCGCCACGTCCTTCGTTGCCCGGAAGCTTGGGACTTCTACGTCCAAATTGGCTCCACTTTTTGAAACGGAAAATCCGATGGATTCAAGTTTTTGTACAATTTCTTCGTCGGCGATGTTGATTCCAGAATGTCTACGTACCATTTCTGGATCAAGCTTGATGGAAGTTTGATCAAAAGGGTGTGGAAATTCATCAGTTAATTCTGTTTCTATTTTTGCTCTTGGACAGATGTCGAGCAATTTTTCTGCAGCAGACAAAATTGCCGGTCGACAGGCCATGGGATCGAGAGATTTTTCGAACCGCATGGAACTTTCTGAACGTAATCCAAGGCGTTGAGAAGTTTTTCTCACAGAAACGGGGTCGAAATTAGCAGATTCAAAAATGATATCCGTAGTTCCTTCGTGTACAGATGATTCCACACCTCCCATGATCCCCGCGATAGAAAGGACCTTCTTTTCATCGGCAATCACAATGTCTTCTTCAGTCAGTTCGTATTCGAAAGTATCGAGAGCGAGTAATTTTTCTCCTTTTTTGGCCTGACGAACTATAATTTCCCCCTCTACCTTTGCCGCATCGAAGGCATGCATCGGCTGACCAAACTCCAGCATGATCCAGTTCGTGATATCCACTACATTGGAAATAGCTTTGTTGCCGAGGTTTTCAAGTCGAATCTGGGTCGATAAATCCGAAGGTTGGACATTTACATTTGAAATTTTCAACGCACAAAAACGACGACATCGATCTGTATCAATTTTTACTGGAAATTCTTTTTGGTCATGCGGCAAAGACACCACTGGTTCGGGAAGAATTAATTTCCCTTCAAAAATAGCGGTGATCTCTCGAGCAAACCCTCGATGCCCCATCAGATCTGGACGGTGCGTGAGACTTTTGTTATCGATATCGAAAAGGATGTCTTGGAATTCTGGGCAGATCTCCGGCAGAGATTTCCCGACGTCTTTTTCGCTGAAGGTGAGTAGCCCGACATTTTTCAGTCCCAATTCAATATTGTCACAGACCATGCCTTCGGATTTTTCTCCACGGATTTCAGTATTTTTGATTTCTACGCCGGTTTTCAGTCTGGCTCCATCGATTGCCACCGGATAAACAATACCTTCGTCTAATTTGTGCACCGAACCAAAAACAATCTGTTTTTTTCCTTTTTTCCCCAGGTCAAAAGTTCCCACGTGCAACTTCTCAGCAGATGGATGAGCCTTGTAACTCAAAAGTTTCCCCGCAAAAACGTGGTTAAATGAATCAGCTACGGTGATGATTTCCTCCAGTTCTGCGGTGTGCAGAGTGAGCTTTTCTCCTACTTTTTCTGGAGACATCTTTGTCCCGTTGGTAAAGTCTTGAAGCCAATTCCAGGAGAGTTTCATGGGTTAGTTATTAGTTTTTTAAAAGGTTGTAGGTGGGAGGTTGTAAGTTGTAGGGAATTTTTAATTTTTCATTTTTAATTTTACATTCTTACTCTCACATTCCAAAATTTTCAAACTACAGTTCACAAATCGAAGTTCCTAGTTTCTCTTCCAATCCTGCAGGTAGTACCCAAATCCCACCTTCTTTTTGTTCTTTTCCGGAAAGCCCGAGTTCTCCCTTGGCACAAATCATTCCAAGACTTTTTTCTCCACGGATTTCTCGCTCACTGATGGTGAAGTCTTCTGAAAGTTTGGTTCCAATGGTCGCAATTGGTACGATCTGGCCCACTTCAATATTGGTTCCTCCACAGAGGATTTGTGTCGGTTTGCCATCCCCAATATCACACTGGGTCACACGTACTTTTGTGATTTTGGGATCAGAATGAGGTTTGATTTCTAGTATTTTTCCGACAACGATTTTAGGATCTGCTTTTTTGAGCACGGCTTGATCAGCTTCAGAGAGGCCTAGATCAGTACTCTGTGTACTGGTGTCTTCTTTAGTTTTTTGAAAAAGTTTATCGAATAATCCGCTTAAAAACATGATTTTGAGGTTAAAATATGGCCGGATTATTATAATTTTTTTGAAAATGGGAAGTTTTTTTTAACAAAAACATGCCCCTCCTTTATTTCTTCTCCCTTGAGAAGGGGAGATATTAGGGAAAAGATTTTTAAGAGGGGTTTTGTGCCGGGAGAATAAAGAGGGGGGAACGGATAAAAAAGACCCCACGCCAGCCAAACTGAATACGCGGGAGTTGATGGAAATTGTTTCGAACTTCATGTTCTATCGTTTTGCTCTTCGGCTGAGCCAAATAGGGATGTATGCCAGGACTAGGAAAACCATCCCACATACTACGAGGAGAAAATGGTACAAGACCACTTTGTTAGGAATGTCATCAACTTGTTGAATTGACGACGGAGCAAAATTCGTTCCTCCTTGTCCCCAGCTGGTGATATGGTTCAGCATTCGCATTGAAGCGTGTTGATGGGTAGCATCTTCCGGAGCCCGTTTGAGGTGTTCAAGTACCTCTTTTAGGCTTGCGTGATAGTCGCTAGCTTGCTGATTGTCCAGAATTACTGCGTTATACTCGGGTGTCTTCACGAGAAATCGTATTGCACGTTCAACATGGGGGATAGCCACTTGTGGGGTAAACCTTCTAGCTTCTCCAAGTGGAGATGTAAACTCCTGTCTGTACTCCTTATCCAATTCCCAGATTCGTGGATCCGTCACCTCGTAGAACAGGGCAACAAACAAGCAGCCCAATCCCAATAGTCCAAAAACACTGGACCAGGCGGCTTTCTTCAACGCACCTTTTTGATCAACGGTCATCGTTGTCATGACATACTTTCCTTTTCAACCTTTCAAAGAACAAATTCCACCGAGACCATCTCGACGGATTCATCCCTTGAATTTTAATCCAAAAATAAATCACTTTCCGAGACAGTAGCCCCATTACATAAAATATATATAAAAAGTCAATTTTTCACCGTTTTTGTTAAAAAACACCACAAAATACCCAAAAACACTTGACAATTAAGTAATAATAATATATTATATTACACTAAATTCAAAAAAATGGAAGTTAGTACCACAGATCAAATCAATGCCTGCGTCGCAAGAAGCCAGAAAATATTGCTGGTAACTGGTGATAAATTCACCGGCGATGGCATCTGTGCACTGCTGGCTCTCCAAATGACACTCTCCCGTACGGGGAAAGAGGTCGTGGCGGTGAAGTCATCTGATGCTGATGCTTCAAAATTTAAGTTTTTGCAGGGATTTGATCTCGTGAAAGATAACCTCGATGAAAAAGGAAATCTCATCATTTCTCTACCACAAGGAAAATCAGAAATCGAAAAAATCGAATACAGTACCAAAGAAAATGCGACAGAAATTACGATTTCTCCAAAAAACGGGATTTTATCATCTGAGGGAGTGGTTTTTCACCAAACACCAGGGAACTTTGATCTGATTATTGCCCTCAACACACCAAATCTGGAGTCTCTGGGTACGGTTTTTACAAACAACACAGCATTTTTTGCCAGTGTTCCGATCATTAATATTGCAGCCGAAGCAAAAAATGAATTTTTTGGAAAAATAAATCAGGTGGATCTGACCAAATCTTCCACTTGCGAGATTCTCTTTGATTGGTTGTACGGAAACGAAAAATTCAAACAATTTTTTGATGTAGAATTGGCCACCATTTTACTCGCAGGAATTATTTCTACGACCAACAACTTCGTCGAATCGAAAACGACCGCAAACGCCCTAGAAATCGCTGGAACATTGCAAAAAATTGGGGCTCGCCAATCCGACATCATCGAACACCTCTATAAGATGAAAACGCTCCCGATGTTGAAAATCTGGGGCAGTATTTTAGAAAATTTGAATTTAGATAGCACCCACCAAATGGCTTGGGCACATGCCTCCAACAAAGATTTCCGAAACACAAGGGCAGGTATTGAAGATGTGGGGGACCTTGGGAATGATCTCCTCCGACATCTAAATGGAGCGGATCTCATTGCTTTATTTTTGGAAACAGAGGACAAAGTGGTTTTGGAAATCCGAACCTCCTCCTTTGCCGGAATAAATTCTCAGGAACTTCGAGGAATTTTTGGAGGGACAGAAACACACAACGGGATTGATTTCAAAATCCCAAAGAAAACCCTCTCCCAAACAAAATCAGAAATCTTGCACCAACTAGCTCGATTTCAAGAAAAAAGACTGCACCTACCGGAAAATACCGAAATTAAAAAAGTAGAACTCAAAAATATCAAAGATTCGGCCAAAAAAGAGCTTTTCCCGATGAATCAGAGAGAAGTAAAAAAGACAGAAAGTACTCCAAAAGCCCCAGAAAATGTACCTTTTTCGCTGGAAAAAAAGGAGGTTGCAACAAATGATACAGTTGTTCCAGAAATCCCAGAAGAAATTGAAAAAAAGACAGATATTCCGGAGTGGTTGCGGAAGGCTCAGAATAAAAATTAAAAAAGACTGTATTTCTGAGTTTTTCTCGCCTAATAATCTACAGAAAAATCTCAGGTCTCGAGAAAAACGAAGAATCTTCAAATTATTTTCGATCTTACTTTGGAGGCAGAACCCTTAAAATAAAAGGAAGATTCC
>CAYFOO010000051.1:0-10229 GCA_964344775.1 uncultured Candidatus Peribacteria bacterium | reverse complement strand
TGTTTTGGTTATTAAATATGTCTCTATTATGCATATTTATTTAGAAATGGCTATAGTAGAATTTTCTCGTTTCAAAACCGTGAAAAAAACGGAAAAACAGCGATTATTCACGATTTTGTTGCCAAAACCGTGAAAAGAGAATATAATTGTGCTATGGTGAAAGTTTTAAATATATTTGGTAAAATACATTTACTTCGAGAACGGTACTTCAAGGTAGCTACCAAGAAGGACTCACTTTTAAAAATTATAAGTGAAGCAGAAGTAGCAGAACATGTTTATAATTCGAATGCTATTGAAAATAGTACCCTCTCTCTCAAGGAAACAGAAAAAATATTATTACAAATCGATCTTGATCGATTTATTTCTGAGCGAGAGTTATTTGAAGCCAAAAATTTGGCACGGGTGGTTGCCTACATAGATCAAAAAGCAAAAGAACAAGAATTAACGCTTGAAATGATTCTTTCACTGCACAAGATGTTGCTTTCTAATATCCGTGATGAAGTGGCGGGACGATTTCGAAATTCTGATGAGTGGGTACAAGTTGCCAATCACATCGCTCTTGACCCCAAATTTATAGTTGAAGCTCTTGAAAAAATGTTTGTCCAATACAATGCTGCAAATAACGAAAATATTATAAAAAAAATAGCCTTTTTGCACCTGACTTTTGAACATATTCATCCGTTTGTAGATGGAAATGGTCGAATTGGAAGAGTTATAAATAACTATCTTTTGATTAGAGAGGGCTTCGTACCAATAAATATTAAATTTGTAGATCGACAATTGTATTATGAGGCCTTCAAAGAATTTGATGACAAAAAGAAAACATCGATCATGGAATCCATAGTTGGGAAGGCTCTGACCAATAGTTATCACAAAAGATTAGCTTATTTAGAGGGAAAAGAAATAATAACACTGGCAGCATATGCCAAAAGAGAAAAAATTTCTTATTCTAATCTGCTCAACAAAGCCAATCGGCAGACGATCGAGGCTTTTCTTGAGAAAGTATGGAAAATTGGGATATAAAAAACGATCCCTAATCCCGAATCGGTGGTTCGGAAAAAGCAGTGGTGGGGGAGCTTTTTATTCCGGTGGAGGGGATTGAGATGGTGACCCAACTTGAAACTTGATTTCTTGTGTAAAGGGGAATAAAATTTGCCTATGAAAGTAGCCTATGTGGTCTGGGAAGAAGACGATTTGTGGGTATCCCAATCATTGGTAGTCGATGTGGCTTCGCAAGGATCCACAAAAGAAGAAGCCATCGCCAATCTAAAAGATGCCTTGGATCTTTATTTTTCTGATAAATCAAAATCTAGGGGGAGGACTAAAACTCCTATTTTTGGGGAGTTAGAACTACAAAATGCCTAAAAGATACAGTACGAAAGAAATACTGAAGGTTCTAAACAAAAAAGACTTTTTTGAGGTGGGACAGACTGGCTCCCATATAAGATTGCACAATGAAAATGGTCAAACCGTCATTGTTCCAGCAAATCAAAAGGTGATGGCAGTCGGGACTTTTGCTTCTATTCTTCGGCAGTCTCAGATTTCTCAAAAGGAGTTTGAAATGTTAGTAAAAAAATAAAAGAACGGAGTAATTTCTGTTTGTGCAAAAACTAAATTAAAAAGGTTCAATCGAGGACGATTGAACCAGCTTAGTTACAACTTCTACCACAACTTTTCAAACCGCTCCACATCCTGCACCGTGGTTCGAATATTTGTGGGGAAGGTGACGTGATTTTGTGCAAAATTTTCCGCGTTCGGACAATCTCCGGGGGTGTAACCAAATTTCTCCAGATGTACGCCTCGTGGGCTGATCGGTACGCCGTTCCATCCCTGCAAATCAAACTTAATTTTCTTCGCCTTTTCGAGTACTTCTTTTTGTTTTTTAGTCTTGAGTGTGACGCGGAAATAATTCGGAGGGACAATGATCTCTTCTCCAGGGAAAATCCGAGGCAACACTTCGGCCCATTTTTCGGCTACTTTTTTTCGGTGTTCTTGAATTTTTTGGGCATTCTGGAACTGTCGATGGAGTAATCTTTTTAATGCACAGGGGAGATCTGTGATGGGGAAGTCTTCACGGCCGTTTTTTTCTGCCTCACTCACGGCCATTCGGAGAAGATGGAGCTTCTGGGATAGCCAAATCATCCCTTTTCCAATAGAAAAGATATTCCAAAACCAGAGAGCGATAGAATAAATGAAGGGGTGAAAAATGTGCTGAAAGGCCCACCATCTTCCGGATTTTGGCAATTCGATTTTTCCAAATTCTTCTGCAAAAGGGGAGTCATTTTTCCAAACCACTGCTCCGCCAGAAACACAAGAAAATACTTTTTCTCGGCCAAAACTGATCACCTTGGCATCACAAAATTTGGTCTCTGTATTGAACGCATGAGCACAATCCGTCATAAAAAAGATGCCATTTTTTCGAGTAATTTCTGCAATTTTATCCACCGGGGCACGTTGTCCGAAAATATGTGGTACTACCAAGGTAGAAATTTTGCCTACCTTTTTTTTCAAGTCTTCTAGAGAAATAAGTCCGTCTTCGTCCGTGTCAATCCAGCAGATTTCATATCCCGCAGTCAAAAAAGGGGTGGCCACTACTCCGCAAGTAAAAGCAGAAATACCAATTTTTTTATTTTTTGGAGGCTTGATAACTTTTATGATTTCAGCCAATCCGCTTCTGGCTGCGTTGGTTAGGAAATAATTTTTGGTTCCAAAAAAAGCCGAAAAATCCGGATCATGTTTGTCACAAGATTTGAAGATCTGTCCCAGCACGAAGAGTGCATCGGAAAAGGTGAGGTTGGGGGAAATCTGATTAGAGACAAGTCTCATAATTTTGATGGGCGGACTATAAGAATTTTTTAACAAAAAGCAAAGGTGACTTTGATTTTTTTTGTGTTCTTGTGGCATTAGCCCGCTTCGCAAAAGGATTTCTTTATAACAATTTTTTGTTCAGTTCAAGTTAAAATTGTTGACGATGAGAAATTTGTGAACTAGAATTTTGAACAACTGAGATGTGCGTGCTCTTTCCCGAACTTTTTCTCCTAATCATTTTCCTAAGGGAGTTCGGATATCAGCGTCTCATGCAGACGTGAAGATGAACACCCACCTATTATTTCCGAGGAAAATGGCGACGGAAAACACGGCATCCTGGTAACAAAAACAAATTATAAAAGGCTACCTCTGCGAGGGGGTAGCTTTTTAGGGACTAGGGGATAAAAGTCAAAATTTTTTTTGACATTTTTTGATAAAAATATAGAAAGAGGAAAGTTTGATTTAATTTTCTCATGCAAGAAGCTTTTAGCGGTATCGGAGATCCTTTTGATCGGGGGCAAGTTGATGAGAATGGAGAAACTTTGGATGGTAAATTGCAACGTTTGCGTTCCGATGCCCTTCCAGAAGAAGTGTATACCCAAGCCGATGCTATATTTAAGAGAGAAGGGATTAGACGGGTTTCACCCAAAGATCTTGTAGCGATGGCTGGGACCCTACATCGTGAAGAGGGAAAAGAATGTGAGGCAAGAATAATTTTTATTAAAGATGTGGCTCGTGCAAGACAAATGGTGATAAATAATGCTCCAATCCTTTTTCGTATTTTGAAAGATGGAGAGCTAGCTTCGCCAGATATTGTTAATATTTTTTTTGCAGATACAGAAGAAATTCCTCGGATTTTCTCTTCTAAGGTAATCAAAGCAGTTGAAAAATTTCAAAGACAAGAAATAGAATGGGTACTAGAAAGTTGTGATGTTTATGAAGAAAGAGCTGAAAAAGGTGATGTAAAAAGTGTTAAAGCGGATTCTAAAATTTTAGAAATGAGAGCAAGGTTATTGAAACCAAGAGAAGAGCTTTTGGTAAGGGCAAGATCTTTACGGCAAAAGCTTAATGCCTATGTAGATGTTTATTCGCTCCCTAAAAAAGCAGTAGCTTAAATTTGATCTTTCTACTTTTCTTAGAACAATACAGGGGCAATGGACGCTATTTCTGCATTTTTACATTTTTCTGGGCGGGTGTTGGAGGAGAATTCCTCCTTCGCCAAGGCTTCGGAGGACAGGGAGGGAATATTTTTTAGTGAACGAAATTCTGATGGGGAGGAAAATTGGATCTTTGGAATTGGAAAAAAAGTGGAGGCGGATTTTGCAAAAGGACCGTTTCCGTTTTTTTCAGTAACTGATTTTTTGGGAAATAAACGACGATTTTGGCACTTTTCAGAATTTTATTCTTCTGATTCAGAGCTTTCGTTTACTAAAAATCCAGAGATAGAAGCACAATTGGAGAGATTCCAGACAAGCTGGAATGACCAAGAGGGGGTAGAAAAATATTCAAACGAGACGAAGGGGAGTTTCTGCGAAAAGGTGAAAAATGTGCAAAAAGCAGAAAAAGAAGGGGAGATGTGGGTTTTGAATTTGGCACATGAGCTGAGTGGAGAATTAGAGGATGAAAAAAGTATTTTTGGATCTTTTTTAAGATTTTTAAAATCTGATCGTCTACATACTGGCGGTATTATCTGGACAAAAGAACAAAAATTTTGTTCATTCTCTCCAGAGGTTTTTCTTCGACAAAAAGGACGGAAAATATCCACTTTTCCGATCAAAGGCACAGGAGGGAGAGAAGATCTAGAACTGTCCGAAAAAGAGATCTCGGAGCTTCACATGATTACCGATCTTCTTCGGAATGATCTGGCACAGATTGCCACCGATGTAAAAGTAGATCAGGAGCGATTTTTGACGGATGAGGGAAATTTTTATCATGCTCGATCGGAAGTATCAGCAAAGTTGATAAATCAAACACTGACTGAATCAGATTTTCTTAAATTATTGCCAGCTGGTTCCATTTCTGGAGCCCCAAAACATCGTGTAGTGCAGGAGATTTTGGCTCAAGAATCATTTGATCGAGGATTTTATACCGGGACGTTTGGCGTGAAGTTTTCACCATCAGAATCAATTTTTAACATCCTCATTCGGACACTTTTTTTCTCCCTTGATAAGGGGAGATGTCCGGAGGACAGAGGGGTTTTGTCTTGGCGATTTCCGGTAGGTGCTGGGATTACCGTGGAGTCAGATCCAGAGAGAGAGTGGGACGAGACAATCGAGAAGGCAAAATCGGTTTTACAATTTTTTAAGTAGTTTCCTTGCTTTTTAATTTTTTTGAATTATAAAAAGTGTATGAAAAAGACAACGCCCCGTACTCAGGAAACTCGTTTAAAAAAAGCGGTTCATCGTTATAAAACAGACAAATCAAGCTTTGTACCTTTTTCTAAAAAAGAATTTATTGATGGTGTATCGAAAACTCGAAGTTCGGGTTGATCGTTTTTTGATTCCGACGTTGCAATCACTTTCTCCAGGAACCCGGCAGCTCCTTTTTGAAGAGTTAGAGGTTTTTGCTGGAACAGAAGAAAAAACATTTTATCGGTCACAAACAGTGGATGATTTAGTTGTTTATGAAATTGGAATTGCGGGAATAGTTCTGGCTTTTGTGGCATTGGATGAGATAGAAAATTGTGTTTATCTTTTTGATATTGATGTTTTTTAATTTGCTTTCTTTTGTGACTCTTTTATCTTTTACCAGCTTTTTTAAATCAAAAAATGAAACACCCCTTTCCAAAAAATGCCCCTCGGCGGACCAATCCTTTTACCTACCTTTTTCTCATTGCTCTGATCGGAGCGGTGCTGACGGTGGTTTTTAAGCCAGATTTTGTCTCCACCAGTAAAAAGCCAGAAAAAGTGGCTTTGTCGGAGATGATGGAAAAGTACGAGAACAATGAGCTCAAAGCAGTGCAGATTAAGGATAATAAACTGACCGCAGAGGACAACGAAGGCAAACTTTTTGAATCAGTAAAAGAAGAAACGGCCACCGTCAAAGATCTGGGACTCAATGATCTAAACAAAGAAACCGTGGTAGAGATCGTAGATACGAGCGGTGAAAAATTTTGGATGAATGTGCTCCTGGGAGCGGCACCGTTTCTTTTGCTTATTTTGTTTCTCATTTTCATCTCACGTCGTATGAGTGGCGGTATGGGAGAGGGAGGACCATTCGGGTTCGGAAAATCAAAAGCCAAAGTGTACAACAAAGAAAAGCATCAGACCAAATTTGCAGACATCGCGGGAGCCGATGAAGCGAAAGAAGAGGTGAAAGAAATTGTTGATTTCCTCAAAAGTCCGAAAAAATACCAAAAAGCTGGAGCTAAAATCCCAAAAGGGACATTGCTGGTCGGGCCTCCAGGAACGGGGAAAACCTTGATCGCCCGTGCGATTGCGGGAGAGGCAAATGTACCGTATTTTTCCGTTTCTGGATCAGAATTTGTAGAAATGTTTGTGGGTGTGGGAGCGAGCCGGGTTCGCGACCTTTTCAAAACCGCCAAGCGGAATGCACCGGCCATCATTTTCATCGATGAGATCGATGCGATTGGGAAACAGCGAGGCGTTGGAGGGACCGGTGGGCATGACGAGCGAGAGCAGACTCTGAATCAAATTTTAACAGAGATGGATGGGTTTGAGCCGGATACGTCTGTGATCATCATTGGAGCGACCAATCGTCCAGATGTACTCGACAAAGCCTTGCTTCGTCCAGGACGGTTTGACCGACGGATTATGGTGGACCTGCCGGATCTCAATGCTCGAGAAGAAATCCTCAAAGTGCACATCAAAAATAAAACCCTCGCTCCAAAAGTAAGCCTCCGGACGGTGGCTTCGAAGACGGTAGGATTTTCTGGAGCGGATCTGGAAAATGTACTAAATGAAGCGACCATTTCTTCCGTTAAAAATAAACGAAAATCCATTACGCAAAAAGATCTGGACGATGCGGTAGAAAAAGTGGCGATGGGGCCAGAACGTCGTTCTCGACGAATCACTGAGCCAGAAAGGCAGATCATTGCTCACCATGAGGTGGGGCACGCGATTGCCGGCCATTTCATGGAAAACTGTGAACCAGTGCACAAGATCTCCATCATTTCTCGTGGAGGGGCGTTGGGAGTGACCTGGTTTCTTCCAGAGGAGGATAAATATCTCATCAGTCAGCAAAAGTTCATGGATGAGATGGTCTCCCTGCACGGAGGACGTGTGGCAGAACGATTGATTTTTGGACAAGTAACTACAGGGGCTTCCAATGATCTGGAACGAATCTCGCAAATCGCCCGAAATATGGTGATGACTTACGGAATGGGAGATAACAAAAAACTCGGTCCGGTGGTTTTTGCCGAACGATCAAAAGGATTTGGTGGGTTTGATTTCCATGAAAATGACTATTCTCCAGAGACGGCAAAAATGATTGATGACGAAGTAAAACGCTTCGTTCTGGAAGCAGAAGAACGATGTGAAAAGATTTTGAAAAAACATCTCGCTTTGCTCAAGAAGATTGCGAAGGATTTGCTCAAAAAAGAGACGATTACGAAGGAGGAGTTTTTGGCGTACTTTGGGAAAGGGGGAAGGCAGAAGTAAGAAGTGGGAAGTAGGAAGTAAGGGATTTAAAAAATCAAAAATCAAAATTCAAAATAAAGGAATATCTAAAATTTTTTGTTCTTTTGCATTTATGAAAAAAAGCAGGGAGTAATTTGTTCTCGTGAACTTTTCTAGGGAAGTATCATGAGGACAGATCCCCTCTCTGCTGATTTGTTTCGAGTGTTGAGGAGTTGAGAGTTCGACACTTTGATACTCGGAGCAAATGTTTTACTTTTATTTTGGATCAACCCGCTTCGAGGTGAAGGAAATAAGCCATGTCAAGATACGTCACCTCACAGGGCACTATTCCCTGCAATCACGACGGTTTCGTGCCAGAAGATTACTTCTTCGACTGGACATCAGAATTGGCAAGAATGATCGCAGGGAAGGAAGGAGTGGAATTGACTTTCGCCCACATGGAAATCCTCCGTAGGTTCCGTCAGTGGTTCGAAGAAAAGCACTACGCCCCCAGGAGAGATGCCCATAATCCGCAGGCCTTGCGAATCAGCAAGAAAATTCTCGCAAGGCATTTGGGGACGGTGCCTGTTCATATTTTCTGGTTTCTCATACCGGCTCGGTGGTACTACCACCTCCTCGAAGAGCTTTTCCCTGGAGGATGCAGCCAGGTCTGCAAGATCGCCGGACTTCCAAATTCCAACTAGGGAGTAAGGAAAATGCTCTACCGTGTGGATGAAACGACTATCGAACACGACGAAGAAGGGTACCTCTTCGAGAAAGATTTCGAAAAATGGACACCAGAGCTTGGCCTTGTCATCGCCAATAAGGAAAACATCGAAATGAGCGACGAGCACTGGATGGCCATTTTCTTCCTGCGTGACTACTATGATGAATACCAAATTCCGGCAGCTATCCGCGTGCTGGTGAAGGCACTTCGCGAGAAGCTCGGCGAAGAAAAAGGCACCAACCAGTATCTGTACGAGTTGTTCCCCTACGGACTCAAGCAGGCCTGCAAGGTCGCCGGCCTGGAAAAGCCAAGTTATTGTATCTGAAACAGGAGAGGGGAAAACGGGGCTGGACATCGCGTCCGGCCTCTTTTCCTTGTGTGCATAATTTGTTCCCAAGCGGGAGCTTGGGAACGAGCAACGGACAGGGGAGCTTGAGAACGAGTAGGGGCAAGGACAACTTGTTCCCAAGTTCCTACTTGGGAATTCCTTGCTTAGAAAGCTCTGCTTTCATAAAATTCCCCCATGAGAACCCGCTACAAAATCCTAGATGAAGCCTATCCTTATTTTGTGACAGCTACAATTGTGGAATGGATTCCGGTTTTTACCAAAGAGAGGTATTTTGAGATTATCACGAGTGCTTTGAAATTCTGTAGAGAAAAGGAGAAATTTAAATTACACGCTTTTGTGATTTTGGATAATCACTTGCATTTGATTATTTCAGGGGAAAATCTTTCTCAAGGAATAAAAGATTTCAAAAGCTTCACCGCTCGAAAAATTATTGAGACAGCCAAAGCTGATAATCAAAAATGGTTATTGAACCAATTTGCTTTTTTCAAGAAAAAACACAAAACCGAGAGCGAATTTCAAGTCTGGCAGGAGGGAGTACACCCGCAAATGATTCAAAATGAAGCAATGTTAACGCAAAAAGCAGAATACATTCATGAGAATCCGGTCAAAAGAGGCTTGGTAAAAAATCCGGAACACTGGATTTATTCGAGTGCAAGTAATTATATTTTGGAGTCAGGGGTTTTGGAGATTGATTTTTTCGATTAGTGGGAGAGAAGCGGAGCTTCTGGGGTAGTTTTGTTCCCAAGCGGGAGCTTGGGAACGAGACGAAGCGGAGTTTGGGAACGAGACGAGGTCGGGGGGGCAGGCAAGTGTTTTTTGAAATTTTATTTCCAAATTTCTACTTTTTTTTCATAATCTAAAAACAAATTAAAAAAATAATTCCTTTAAATCCTCATGGATAGTCTGATTACCCTCATACTTCTCACGGCAGGAATTTCCCTGTGCCTCAATACACTTCTCAAAAAAGTGAACATTGAGGCCATTATTGGTTATATTTTTGCGGGAGCCATCGTGGCTTTTATTTTTAACCTACAACATGCCGAGGGTGATTTATTGGATATAATCGCCAAGTTAGGAATTGCATTTTTGATGTTCACCATCGGGTTAGAAGTTTCTCTGGAAAAACTAAAGTCGATAAAAAAAGAGGTGTTTGTTTATGGGGGAGCACAGGTACTCATCACCTCAATTATTTTTTATGGAATTGCTCGATACTTATTTGATATCGGGACCAATGCTTCCCTGATTATTAGTTTGGGACTGGCCCTCTCGTCAACCGCAATCGTTTTAAAATTGTTAAACGAAAGCAAAACCCTTCACAAAACCTATGGAAAAAACGCTCTGGGAGTGCTCCTCTTTCAAGACATGGCCGTTATCCCGATTTTGTTATTGATTTCTATCCTGGCAAATACTCGAGGGGCAGGGGGAGAGCTTTTTTTAGACATTTCAATCAATGCGGTCCTTGTAATGCTCATCTTCTTTTTTGGGGGGCGGTATTTGGCCAAGCCGTTCTTTAATTTCATTGCCAGTTCAAAATCTGACGAAATTTTTATCGCCTCAATTTTGTTTATGGTTATCGGTGCGGCTCAGCTTGCTCATGTTTTTGGGTTTTCCTACTCATTGGGGGCGTTTATTGCGGGGTTGATCATCGCGGGGACCCAATACAAACACCAAATAGAGGCCGATCTGATCCCTTTCCGGGATTTGCTTTTGGGTGTGTTTTTTATCACGGTGGGAATGCAGTTGGATATAACTTTTATTCCTGAGCACA